>NZ_JARAYQ010000070.1:0-34955 GCF_033794505.1 Streptomyces sp. MB09-01
TGTAAAAGGACCAGCGCAACGACTGACCGCACCGGGCGGCACCCGGCCCCGCGGCCCGTGCCCTCCGGCCCGGCTCGGTCCTGCCGACAGGACTGGCGGAGGCGGTCCGGCCGGGGCGGGGTCAGGCGAGTTCGAGCAGGCCGCCCAGGGTGAAGACGACTCCGCCCAGAGCGATCACCGCGCCCATGAAGCGGTAGAACTGGGCGGAGGCGACCCGCGGGGCCGGGCCGAGGCCTCCCCGGGCGTGCATCGCGAGTTCGGTGTCGGCGGCCGCCCGGCGCTCCAGCGGGACGGCGGCGCCGCGGATGTTCAGCGCGGCCCAGCTGCCCGCGACGATCGCGGTGGGTCCGGCAGTCAGCAGGACGACGGCCAAGCGCAAGGTGTGCCTCCGGGCGGTGTGATGATCGCCCCGAGGTCAGCACTGGTCAGACGGCCTTCCGCGCCCCGGGGCGGGTCTGGCTGAGGGCGGCTCCGGCCAGCACGATCGCGGCGCCGACCGGGGTGTTCCAGTGCAGCTGCTCGCCGAGGACCAGGACGCCCGCCGCGGTGGCGATGACCGGGATGAAGTAGGTGACCATCTGGGCGGTGGTCGGTCCGACCTCCGTCACCAGGCCGTACTGCATCTGCAGGGCCATGCCCGTGCCGAGCGCGCCCAGGGCGATCACCGAGAGGGTCGGCCAGAGCGGGAACGAGGTCGGCGCCGCGGTGAAGAGGACGCTGACCAGCGCGAGCTGGAGCGTGGAGACCATGAGCTGGCCGCCGGTCAGGGCCACCGGGGAGCCCGGGGTGCCGGCCAGCGTGCGGCGGACGTAGATCCAGCCGATGGGGTAGCAGAGGGCGGCGAGCAGGGCGAGGGCGGTGCCCCTGGCGTCGACGCCGGCGAAGCCCTGCCAGGCGCCGAGGACGATGAGGACGCCGACGAAGCCCAGGCCCAGGCCCGCGAAGCGGCGGCGCGTGGGGCGGTCCTCGGACAGGGCGACCATCGACAGCGCCATGCCCCACAGCGGGGAGGTCGCGTTGCAGATGCCGGCCAGGGTGGAGGGGATGCTCAGCTCCGCGTACGCGAAGAGCGAGAACGGGACGGTGTTGAGCAGGAGCGCGGCCACGCTGAGGTGACCCCAGGTGCGCAGGCCCCGGGGGAGCTTCTCGCGGCGGACCAGCAGCACCGCGAGGAGGGCGAGCGCGCCGAACAGGACCCGGCCCAGGGCCACTTGGAAGGGTGCGTACCCTTCGGTGCCGACCTTGATCAGGAGGAAGCTGAAGCCCCAGACGACCGAGAGGATCGCGAACCGGACGCGCCAGTCGAGGAGCCTGGCGCGCCAGCCGGCGGCGGTGCCGGCCGCGGTGGTGGCGCTCGTGGGAACGCCGGCGGTCGTAGGGGTGGCGGTGGTGGAGAGGGTGGGCCGCGGGGCTGTCGGTGCGCTCATGGCCCTTACTGTGCTCGTGTCAACTTCGTAGGACAAGCGAATGTTTCTCCAGTCCACGACGTAGCATTGCTTACATGTTGAACTTGGAGCGCCTGCGCACCCTCGATGCCCTCGCCCGCCACGGCTCGGTCAGCGGCGCGGCCGACGGGCTCCACGTCACCACCTCCGCCGTGTCCCAGCAGATGGCCAAGCTGGAGCGCGAGGTCGGCCAGCCCCTGCTGGCCAAGAACGGGCGCGGGGTCCGGCTCACCGACGCCGGGCGGCTGCTCGCCGATCACGCGGCGCGGATCATCTCCCAGGTGGAGCTCGCCCAGGCCGACGTCGAGGCCCAGCGCGGCTGCGCCGTCGGCGAGCTGCGGATCGGCGCCTTCCCGACCGCCATGCGCGGGTTGCTGCCGCAGGCCCTGTCCGCGCTGCGCGCCGGGCACCCGGACGTGCGGGCCCGGGTGCGCGAGCAGGAGCCCGAGGACAGCATGGCCGCCGTCGTGCGCGGGGACCTCGACCTCGCGCTGGCCATCGACTGGCACAACAAGCGGATGCCGGTGCCCGCCGAGCTCACCCGGACCCACCTGCTGGACGACTCCGTCGACATCGCGGTCCCGGCCGGTCACCCGCTGGCCGACCGGAGCAGGATCTCGCTCGCCGACTTCGCCGACGACGACTGGATCTCCTGGAACGAGGGGCAGTTCTGCCACGAGTGGCTGGTCTTCACCCTGCGCGGTGCGGGCGTCGAGCCGCGCATCGCCCACATCGCCGAGGAACACCACACCCAGCTGGCCTTCGTGGAGGCCGGACTCGGCGTCTGCGTGGCGCCGAGGCTGGGCCGCGGCCCGGTGCCGCCGGGGGTGCGGCTGCTGCCGGTCTGCGACGCCGTACGCCGCCACGTGTACGCCGTCTGGCGCGCTGACGCCGACCGGCGGCCCTCGATCCGGGCCGCGGTCGACGCCCTGCACGAGGCGGCCGCCGGACTCCAGTAGTCCGCCCGCCCTGCCTCCGGCCCTACAGCTTGCGGAAGTCCCAGGAGACGATCGAGTCGGGGGTCAGCCGGATCCAGGCATGTCGCCCGTCGTGCGGCATCTCCTCGATGCCGAAGTTCTTGACCGGGAAGATCCGCTCGGCCTCCGCCAGTTCGGGGCAGGGCTCGCCGGTGCGCGGGGCCTCGCCCACGAAGACGGCGCTGCCGGACAGCTCGACCCCGCGCAGTTCGTCGTACGACTCTCCCGAGTCCACCACCACCGAGATCCGCGGATCCTTGCGCAGATCGGACCAGCGGCGGCTGCGCGTGATCGAGTACAGCCACAGCGAGCCGCCGTCCCAGGCGAACCACAGGGCGCCCACGTGCGGACGCCCGTCGGGGGAGACCGTCGCGACCCGGCAGGTCTTCCGCTCGCGCAGGAAGGAGTCCACTTCCGCGTCGCTCATCATGATGCGCCGGCCCCGCCGCTGCGAGGTTCCGGTTCGTGACTCGTCCATCCGTCCTGCACCCCTTCACATCTGACTGTGTGTCAGGAATCATGAGGGCTCTTCCGTCGCCACGCCAGGGGGAGCCATGCCGGATCTCGATCCCGCCACCACCGCGCTGCTCACCGTCGAGTGCCAGAACGGTGTCGTGGGCGAGGAGAGCGCGCTGCCCGAGCTCGCCGAGGAGGCCCGGGACTCCGGGATGCTGGGGCGGGTGGCCGCGCTGGTCGACGCCGCGCGCGGGGCCGGCGTACAGGTGCTGCACGCCGTCGCCGAGCGGCGGCCCGACGGACTCGGTGCGAACACCAACGCCCGGCTGTTCCGGGCCGCGGAAAAGCTGCCCGTGCGCCAGCTGACCGGAAGCCGGGCCGTGGAGGTCGCCGCCCCCATCGTCGTCGCCGGGCAGGACCTGGTGGTCCGCCGGCTGCACGGGCTCTCCCCGATGGCGGGCACCGACCTCGACCCCCTGCTGCGCAACCTCGGCATCCGCACCCTCGTCGTCACCGGGGTCTCCTCCAACATCGCCATCCCCAACACCGTCTTCGACGCCGTGAACCTCGGCTACCAGGTGGTGGTCCCCGCCGACGCCATCGCCGGGGTGCCCGCCTCCTGCACCGCCGAGGTGATCCGCAACTCCCTCGCACTCGTGGCGTCCATCACGACGGCCGAAGACCTCCTCAAGCAGTGGGCCCCCGCGCACTGATCCCCGTAACCTGGGCGGATGCTGTCCGAAGTGATCGCGACCCGTTACGTCACGCCCCTGCGTGAGGGCGGCTCGCTCCCGGGAATCGTCGAGGCCGACGACCTCGGTACCTACGTCATGTAGGTACGTGCGTGCCGGATACGGGCCGCGGCCTGCGCCTCGCGCTGCATCCGGGTCCGCCGATCGGCCGGTTCGGCTGCAGAGGCTGGCCGGGGCCTGCCCGGCAGCCGGGCGGCGGCCCGGGATGCCGCGCCCTTGCAAGAACCCACTGACGCTTACGTTAATTCCTTGCAACAGAAGACGATCACTGCTTAGCCTCTGTCGATCACCAATGACGGCCAGTCCGGTTATCCGACCGACCTATCTGAGGAGCGTTGTGACGGCGCAGGCATCTGTTGTGCAGCCGGGAGTCTTAGGCGACGACAGAGGTTTCACACTCCATGCACCGGACGGAACCTCGTACCGCGTCGATGTGGCGAACGACGTCCTCGCCCCCGGAAACCCCCTGCTGGCGGACTACTGCGAGGGCCGCCGGGTGGTTGCCTTCCTCAGCCCGACCGTCGACCGGCTCTACGGGCAGCAGCTGCGTGCCTACCTCGGGGCCCGACTCGCCCCGGACAGCTGGAGCGCGGTCGTTCTGGAGGGCGGTGAGCAGCGTAAGACCATGGCGTCGGTCGAGGAGATCTGTGCCCGGGCCAAGCAGGCAGGGCTCGACCGGCGCGGAGTGATGCTGGCCGTCGGTGGAGGGGTCACCTGCGACCTGGTGGGCTTCGCCGCTGCGATCTACTGCCGGGGCGTGCGCTACATGAAGGTCAACACCACGCTGGTCGGCCAGGTCGACGTGGGCGTGGGCGTCAAGACCGGCGTCAACGCCCTCGGCGTCAAGAACATGCTTGGCGCCTACCACCCGGCGCATGCCTCCCTCAACGACCGGGCCTTCCTCCGGACCCTGTCCCCCCGCCAGATACGTTGCGGGCTCGGCGAGATAGCCAAGATGGCGATCATCAAGGATGCCGCCCTGTTCAGGGTGCTGGAAGAGTGCCCGGAGGTCTTTCAGCGGCCGGACCCCCCGTCGGCCTGGCTCACCCAGGCGGGCCTCGGGCAGCGCGGCGTCGAGGACTACGTGATCCGTACCTCGATGGCTCTGATGATGGAGGAGCTCTGCCCCAATCTTCGTGAGCACGACCTGGCCCGCCTGGTCGACTTCGGCCACACCTTCGGCCCTGTGATCGAGACGGCCGGCGAATACCGGATCGCGCACGGCGAGTCCGTCGCGATCGACATGGCTCTCTCCAGCCAGCTCGCCCGGGTCCTGGGGCTGATCGACGCCGAGGACTGCGAACGGATCCTCAGCCTGCTCATCGCGCTGGGTCTGCCCGTCCACGACCCCGGTACCTGCACCCCCGACCTGATGAACCGAGCCCTGGAAGACTCCTGGGAGCGGCGGGGACGCAGACTGCACCTCGTGGTGCCCGAGGGCATCGGCTCCGGGGTCTTCGTGGATGACCTGGACGACATCCCGGCCGGCGCCCTGGACGAGGCGCTGCGGGCACTCGGTGCCCGGGCCGAGGCGCGGTCCGCCCCTCTTGTGACGGTGCGCTGAGGGGTCCACCCGGACCCTCGGTGCCCCCTCCGGCCCCCAGTACCGGAGGCGCCCGCCCGTGCGGTTCCCGCCTTCGCCGGACAACAGGGGCCTCCTCGGCGTATGTGACGACGCCGCGTTCCCCGGCCGCACGGTCTGCTCCGGTCTCCCTCGCCCCGGTCCGACCAGCCGCACACAGACAGCCCCTTGGAGCCGCACCCCGATGAGCCCCGACCAGCCGGATCCGACGCATCCGCACGCAGACCCCGTCACTCCCGGACCCACCCGTGCCAGGATCACCAACCTGTACGAGGGGCTGCTGCGCGAGGTCACCGGAGACCACGGCGGCAACGGCACCATCCTGGCCCACCGCGCCTACCGCCGGGAGGAGGCCCCGGCGCCGATCGCCTTCGTGGACCTGGTCGTGCTGCCCCCGCACACCTCCATCGGGTTGCACCGGCACGCCGACGACCACGAGACGTATGTCATCCTCTCCGGCCGTGGCCGAATGACTCTGGACGGTGCGGAGTTCGGCGTGCGCGAAGGAGACGTGATCACCAACCGTCCCTACGGAGAGCACGGTTTGGCCAACGACGGCGACACCGAACTCAAGCTCATGGTCTTCGAGGTCGGTCCGCTGGATGGTGCCCGGTGACCGGCCCCCGCCAGCTGGAACAGCTCGACAGGGAGGCGGCGCGGCTGGCCCCCGGCGCCTCGGAGGAGTCGGCGCTGGGCCGCCGCGTCTTCGTCGAGGGCCGCGGCGCGGTCCTCACCGACCTGGACGGCAACCAGTACATCGACCTCGCGGCCGGCACCCTCACCCAGTCGCTCGGGCATTGCCACCCGGAAGTCGTCGCGGCGCTCGCCGAACAGGCCGCCCGCCTGTGGAACGTCCACGACTTCGCCACTGCCGACCGCGCGGCCCTGTGCGACCTGCTCGCCGACCTGCTGCCGGAGTACCTCGACACCTACTCCTTCTTCTCCACCGGCGCCGAGGTCGTCGAGGCCGCACTGCGCACCGTCCAGGCCCTCGCCGAGCCCGGCCGCAACCGGGTCGGGGCACTGCGGTACGGCTTCCACGGCAAGACCCAGGGTGCCCGCATGCTCGTCCACTGGGACATCGGCAACCAGGCCTTCGCGGGCAACAGCGTCCTCGGCTACTCCCCCTACTGCTACCGCTGCCCGCTCGAACTCGCATACCCGTCCTGCGGGGTGCGCTGTGCCACCCTCGTGCGCCGGCACATCGCCGAGAAGTCCAATGTCTCCGCGCTGGTCTTCGAGCCGGTGCTCGGTGCGGCCGGCGTCATCGTGCCTCCGCCCGGCTACTGGGAGCAGATCGCCGACAGTTGCCGTGAGCACGGCGTGCTGCTGGTCGCCGACGAGGTCCTCACCGGAGGCGGACGCACCGGCACGTTTCTGGCCGCCGAGCGGTTCGGCATCGAGCCGGACCTGGTCACCCTCTCCAAGGGCATGGCCTCGGGCTTCCCGTTCGCCGTGCTGGCCGGTCGCTCCGACGTGCTGCGCCACCCGCAGGCGGGCCGTGCGGGCTCCACCGCCTCCACCTATTCCAACAACCCGCTGGGCATCGCCGCGGCCAGGGCCACGCTCGAGGTCGTCCGCCGCGACACTCTGATCGAGCAGGTCGACGTCCTCGGTGCCCTGTTGGGCGAAGGCCTTGCCGAACTGCAGGCAAAACATCAGGTATTGGGCGATGTGCGAGGCGTAGGGCTGCTGTACGGGCTGGAGTTCGTACGCGATCGCGCCACCCGTGAACCCGCCCCCGAGATCGCCCGCGAGGTCTACCTGGCCGCGCTCGATCTGGGGCTGCGGACCTCGATCGGGGGCCACATCATTCGGCTCGCCCCGCCGTTCACCATCGACCGAGACCTGCTGGAGGAAGGCATCGCCCTCCTCGGCCGGGCCCTGGAACGCGTCACGGGAGCCGAGCGGTGATCGTCGCGGAGAACCTGGCAAAGGAGTTCAAGGTCCACGAGCGGAAGCCCGGGTTGCTCGGAAGCCTCAGCACCCTGTTCAGCCGGGAGTACCGGCTGGTGCGCGCGGTCTCCGGGGTCTCCTTCGAGATCCCCGCCGGGGTGAAGGCCGCGTACGTCGGCGCCAACGGAGCGGGCAAGTCCACCACCGTCAAGATGCTCACGGGCATCATGAGTCCGACCTCGGGCCGCGCTGTGGTGGCGGGCCTGGAGCCGTACCGGGAGCGGCGGCGCAACTCGGCCAACATCGGAGTCGTCTTCGGCCAGCGCAGCCAGCTCTGGTGGGACTTGCCGGTACCGGATTCCTTCCGGATCCTGCGCCGTATCCACGAGATCCCCGACGCCGTCTACCGACGCAACATGGACCTCTACCGGGACCTGCTGGACCTCGGCGCCCTCGGCAACACGCCGGTGCGGCAACTGAGTCTCGGCCAGCGGATGCGCGCCGAGGTCGCGGCCAGTCTCCTGCACGATCCGAAGGTGGTGTTCCTCGACGAGCCGACCATCGGCCTCGACCTGGTCCTGAAGGAAGCGGTCCGCGAACTGGTGAACCGCGTCAACGCCGAACTCGGCACCACCGTGATGCTGACCAGCCACGACATGGGCGACATCAGTGCCATCTGCGACCAGGTGCTGGTGGTCAACCGGGGCGAGGTGGTGCACCGGGGCACCATGCACGAGCTGCTGCGCACCGCCGACACCCGCGCGGTGTTCTTCGAGCACCGTCAACAGCCGGAGCACCAGGTCGGTCATGGCAGTACCGACCGCGCGACCGCACTGATCGAGGCACATCTTGACGGGGCGTCGGCGACCCTGGTCGACGGCGGCCGAATCAAGGTCGAGTACCCCGCCGACCGATGGTCGGCCCGCCAGGTGATGGGGTTCCTGCTGGAGCATTTCGACGTCACCGACTGCGTGGCCCCCGAACCGGACCTGGAGATGGTGCTGCGCCGCATCTACACCGGCAGCGGCAACGGACCGTCCGCCGGGATGCGGGAGACGGCTGCCTGATGTCGACGTCAAGCCACGGGACGAAGGGGCGGCCGGGTCCGTCAGGGGCGGCCGGCCCACGCGAAGGAAGGTGGGCCGGTACGACAGCCACCGCCACTCTGCGCCGCTACACGCCGTTCGCCACGGCGAGTCTGCAGGGGCTGCTCCAGTACCGCTCGACCTTCCTGATCAACGCCCTCACGGCGACGGCTGCGGTCGGGGTGCAGGTCTTCCTGTGGCGCGCGGTGTACGCCGGCCGCGAGGACGGCCTGCCGGGTGGCTACGACCTGCCCCGCCTGACCACGTATGTGCTACTGGCCCAGGTGCTCGGCCTGCTGCAGGCCAACCGGGTGGACGAGGAGGTCGCCGGGGAGGTCCAGCGCGGTGACATCGCCGTCTCGCTGCTGCGGCCGGTCAGTTATCCACTCTCCCGTTTCGCCGCGGGCCTTCCGGTTTCGCTGACCAACGCCACCCTGGTCGCGGTGCCGGTGGTGCTCCTCTACGCGCTGCTGCTGCCGCTCACCACCCCGACCTGGTCCGGTGTGCTGCTGTTCGCGTGCTCGGCCGGTCTGTCGCTGGTGATCGGCTTCGCCGTGAATCTGCTGGTCGGGCTGGCCGGGTTCGTCACCACCAATGTCTGGGGCGTCCGTATCGTCAAGGACAGCGTCGTCGCGTTCTTCGCCGGGCAGGTCGTCCCGCTGGCGATGCTGCCCGGGCCACTGGCCGCCGTCGCGTCCGTGCTGCCCTTCCAGGGCATGGTCGACGGACCGCTGCGGCTGCTCCTCGGCCGGTACGACGGTCCGGTCGACGCCGCGGGCATCCTCGCCGTCCAGCTGGCCTGGGCCGCGGCGCTGACCGTGCTGGCCGCTCTCGCCTGGCGCCGTGCCGTGCGCCGCGTGGAGGTGCTCGGCGGATGAGACCGCTCGCAACCGCCGCCCGCTACATCCGGCTCACCTGGCATCTGAGCGCCATCAGCGTGAACCGGCTGACCGAGTACCGCATGGACTTCATCCTCGGCGCCGGCGGACTCCTGCTGCGTGTGATCGGTCAGGTCGCCGTGATCGGCGTGATCTTCCGGCAGGTTCCCCTGATCGCCGGCTGGCACTACCACGAGGTGCTGTTCCTGTTGGGCTTCTCGTTCCTGCCGCGCGGCCTTGACCGGATCTTCACCGACCAGCTGTGGATCCTGGCCCGCAAGCTGGTGCAGAACGGCGAGTTCTTCCGCTACCTCATCCGGCCGGTCCATCCGCTGTTCTCGCTGCTGTCCGAGCGTTTCCTCTACCCGGACGGCTTCGGGGAACTGCTCACCGGAGCCGCCCTGGCCTGGTACGCCGCCGCCCACCTGGGGCTCGACCTGGGCGTCGGGGAGCTGCTGTTCGCCGCACTGCTGGTCCTGTGCGGCGCGTTGATCCTCGCCTCGATCAAGACGCTTTTCGCATCGCTCGCGTTCTGGACCACCAGCAGTTTCCCGGCTCTGTACGCGGCCAACCAGCTCGGTGACTTCTCCGGTTACCCCCTCGACCTCTACCACCCGTCCCTGCGGTGGCTGCTGACCTGGCTGCTGCCCTACGCCTTCACCGCCTACGTCCCCGCGACATACCTGCTGTTCGGGCACACCCGCATGCTGCCCTGGCTCTTCGTGGTGACCGGTGGGCTGGTGATTCTCGCCCTGGCCGTCTGGCACCGGGGCGTCGACCGCTACGAGATGACCGGGAGCTGAACCTTGGACACCCTGCTGCTCGGCGGGCCACCGCCCGCCACGGTCGAACTGCTGCGTGCCGCCCCCTGGATGGACGAGAGCACCCGTCACTCCGGCCACGTGGTACTCCTCGACCAGGCCACCCTCGGCGAGGTCCGGCTGCTGATCGTCGGCACCCCGGAAGCCACCCCGGAGACCACCCCGGAGACCACCCCGGGAGGTCCCTCCTCCGAGCGCACCCCGGGCGCGGGCACCGCCACACGCTGGTTCGTTCCCGTTCTCGACGCCGATCCCGGCCGTGGTGCCGAGGGCACCGCAGCCTTCGACCGGCTCGTCGTGAACGCCTTGCGCGAAGGACTGCGGGTGACCACCCGTCGTGGCAATGCCATCGAGTTCCGCGGCGAACCCGCCCCGTACGAGGGGCAGCTGCCCTTCGATCCCGGCTGGTGCTCCAACACCCTCTCCCTGCTCGACCTCGGCGGCACGGCCCACGCCCACAAGACCTACCGCCGGATCGGCGACGGCACCCGCGAGCCCGAGCTGCTGCGCCTGATGGTGGGCAGCGGCCGAACTCAGCACCCCGTCGGCGAGTACGCCTATGTGGACACCGCCACCGGACGCCGCGAACCCCTCGGAGTGCTCTACCGCTACGCCGAGGGGGAGGGCTTGAACGTGCCGCTCCGGGCAGGCATCCGGGCCCTGTGGCCCCTGCTGCACGCGGGCACCGGCCCTCGGGCCGCCGTCACCGAATCGCAGCAGGACCTGACGGCGCTCCTGCGTGCCGCCGGTCGATTCCTGCGCGGCTTCCACCAGGAGCTCGCCGAACGGCTCGCCCCGCACCCCGATTTCCCGGCCGACAGCTTCCTCAGGGAAACGGCCGGGAAGCTGGCCGCGCTCACCCCGCTGATCCTCGCCGACACCCGCATCCCGGTCGAGGTGAGGGAAGCCGCCGCCACCGGCATGGCCCGCGAGCTGGCCCGGATCGCCGACCTGCCACCGCGGCCGTGGCCCGTCGGCCCCTGCCACGGCGACCTGCACCTGTCCCACGTGCTGTGTCAGGAACTCCCCGGCGGTATATGGGATTTCCGTCTCATCGACCTGTCCACCCCGATCCTGGACCCGGCCGACCCGTCGACCGCCCAGTCGCCCTGGCAGGACCTGGCCGCACTCACGCGCGGCCTGGAGATCTTCACCGCCGACGAGTTCACCGACCAGGCCGCGGACACCCTCGGCATGGATCCCGAGGACACCTGTCGCGCGGCCCTCCTCCAGGCCGCGGGCGTCCGCCCCGACACTCCTGGCTGGACGTCGGAGAAGCTCGGCGAGCTGGACCGGCTGCGCGCGTCCGCCGGGCTCTGGGCAGCCCGTGCCGGAGGCCTGCTCGTCGACGACGGCCCAGCCCTCTCAGGCCACCCCGCCCGGCGGCTGTTCCGGCTGCGCCGTCTGATCCACGAGCTGGACTACGCGTACGCCCACGACCGCGCATACCACGCGGCGATCAACCTGCGGCATGCCGTGGAGGCCAGCGCCCTCCCGGCCGCCCGATGAGGACCGGCACCCGTGCACATCATTGAGACCTACTTCGAGTGCGGGGGTTTCGACCACCGCTTTCTCCAGGGCGGCATATCCGTCTATCTCTGGAACCTCTCCAAGGCGCTGGCCGACCAAGGCCACCGTGTCTCCGTCGTCACCCCCGCCCACGGCCGCCTCGACGACCTGCGCGGTTCGTACGACCTGGAACGGCTCGACTACGAGGACCGCTACGAACTGCCTCTCGTCCTCGACCCGCACACGTGGGGTGAGCGCTTCCCCGCCGTGGTCAGCATCCCGCTGACCACCACCGCCCACCGGCTCCGCCTCGATGGCATCGACGTGTACTTCCTGTCCAACCAACTGCTCGACGAGCTACCGGACCGGTTCTACCCCCCGTACGACACCAAGGGGCGGGACCTGGTCTTCTTCAAGCCGCTCGCCTATCAGGTGGACACCATCCGTTTCGTACGCGACCGGTTCGGGGACGAGGAGGCGATCCTCCACGCCCACGAACCGTATTACCACTACCTGATGCCGGCGGCCTTCCGGGACGACCCGGCCAAGCGCGTGGTCGGGACCGTCCAGAGCAACATGCCGATCACCAAGAAGGTCTACCGTCCCAAAGTCGAACGGCTCCTGGAGTTCTTGGGCGTCCCGCACGTACTGCCCGCCGAGGACGAGTCTCCCGACCGCCCTCGCACGGAGTACGAGACGGTCATGAGCGCCTACCAGCAACGCACCCACCTGCACTACGAGTACGGGCCCGGTCACGTCCGCGTCTACGACCTGGTCGCCGAGCACGCGGACCTGGTCGACTTCCTCTCGCCCGGACACCTGGAGTTCTACACCGACTTCGCCGACACCCCCTTCGAACAGCTCTTCACCCGGCTGCCGGTCCATGACACGGTGCGCCGCAACGCCCACAAGAGCTTCGTCGGCGGCTGTGCCATCGGCGCCGGCTGGACCACGCCGGAGCGGCCGCCCGTCGACCGCACCTCCGTCCTCGCCGGCCTCGGCCTCGACCCCGCCCTGCCCACGTTCTTCCACAACGCCCGCTACGCCGTGAACCACAAGGGCCAGGTCGAACTGTTCCGGGCCGTCGACCGGGTCCTCGGCGAGGGACTGGCGGCCAACTTCATCCTGCGCTGCCTCAGCGACGGCGGCATCGACGACCCCTACGTGCGCGAGGTCGTCGAGCGCCACAAGGACCGCATCCACCTGGAGTGCGAACGCGTCGACGAGCGGCGGATCGTCGAGTACGCCGCCTCATCGGACTACTGCGTCTTCCCGTCCAAGTTCGAGATGGACACCTTCCTGATCGCCCAGGGCGAGGCGATGGCCGCCGGCGCCGTCCCGATCGCCACCGCCCAGCTCGGCATGGCCCACTTCGGGCACGTCGCCGACCCGCTGGACGGCGCCGACGCCGCGCGGGCCACCGGCTTCGCCGTCCACCGCTCCTTCGCCGAGGACGACGCGCTCCTGGCCGACTCCCTCGCGCAGCGCATCCACCAGGGCGCGACCCTGCTGCGCGAGCGCCCCGAGGAGTACCGCCGGCTGCGGACCAATGCCATCGCCACCGCACGGCGGTTCACCTGGGAGCGCGCCGCCCGCCTCCACCTGGAGGCCTTCACCGCGCTCCAGGAGGGGCGGCGGCCCGTGATCGGCGTCGAACTGCTGCTGCGGCACGGCTGGTTCGACCTGCTGCCCGACTCGGCGTACGAGACCCATGGCGACGCGATCGCCGAGGCCGCCGCCCGCCTCGGCGACGCCGAGACATACCGGCGCTGCCGCCCGCTGGACGGGCCCGCGGCCCGCGCCCTGTTCGACACCGCCTGGGAGCGCGCCGACTTCGCCCGCTGCGAGTACGCCGCCGATGTGGTCCCGGAGCTGCGCGCCCTTCTGGACAGCCGTTGCACGCTCACCGACGGCCGGATCGTGTACCGCCTGCCGCACGCCGAACGCGTCGAGCTGGTCCGTCTCGCCCCTCCGGGCCCCGGGCGCGGGAGTGTGACGGTACTTCCTCTGGAACGGACCGGACCAGGCGAGTTCACTTGTGAACCACCGGATGCCGGAGGGGACCTGCACCTGCTGCTCACCCTGACCTCGGGCCGCTCCACCTGGGACGTGGTGCGCCATGGTTGACGGAGTGCGCGCCGCCCTGCTGGCGGGCGGCGAGGGCCGCAGGATGGGCAGACTCGGCCACGGCCGCCTCAAGCCGCTGGTGCCCTTCGGCGGCTCCTGCCGGCTGATCGACTTCTCGCTGGCCAACGCCGAGGCATCCGCTCTGGGCGAGGTGCTGCTTCTCTCCCAGTACGAGGAGCGGCACCTCATGGACGACCTGTACCGCACCTGGTGGCGGCCGGGCTTCCGGGTGCACTTCGGGCCGTACGACCGGGCGTACCGCGAAGGCGCCGGGTACCGCCCGCCGGTCCGCCCGGGTCCGCCGGAGCGCGGCACGGCCGATGCGCTGATCCGCAAGGCCCCGTACCTCTTCGGGCCCGGCACCTCCGAGGTGCTGGTGCTGCACGCCGACCACGTCTACCGCTTCGACTACGGTCCGCTGATCGTCGCCCACCGCCGCTCCGGTGCCGCACTGACCCTCGCCTACCAGCGGATCGAGCGACGGTACGTCCACCTCTTCGGCATGGTCGAGTTCGACGGAGCGGGGCGGCTCACCGCGTTCGTGGAGAAGCCCGCCGAGCCCACCAGCGACCTCGTCTTCGCCGCCTTCTGCGTCTTCGACGCGGCCCGCCTGCACCACTACCTGGAGAGGCTGGACGGCACCGACTGGCAGCACGACATCAGCCGGGACGTCATTCCCGCCATGCTCGCGGGAGGCGAGCGCATCCTCGGCCACGAGGTCCCCGGTCACTGGGAGGACATCGGCACGGTCGACCGCTACCACCGGGCCCACCTGGCGCTCCTGGCGGAGGGTGCGGCTCTGACGCCTGATCAGCTTCCCCTCACGGTGATGCCGTCCGTGCGGCGCGGGATCGTCTCCGCCTCCCCCGGCATCGTCCGCAGCATGGTTCCCGCCGACCTCGTCAACCACGGTCGGATCGAGCACAGTGTCGCCTTCCCCGGCGTCCGTGTCGGCGCCGGGGCACGCGTGCGCCGCAGCGTGCTGCTGCCGGGCGCGCGCGTGCCCGCCGGCGCCGAGATCGACTCGGCGATCGTGCTGGAGGACGGCACCGTGCAGTACGTGGCGGCTCCGCACACCCCTGGAACCGCGGAGGCCCCAGGACCCCGTCGCGACACCGCGACCGGACAGGCGGCCACCGAGGACGACCGGCCCGCCGTCACCGGACCCACCGGAGGACCACGTGCCTGAACGCGCCTTCACCGTCGTCGACCTGGGCGGCACCACCCTGCGGATCGCCCGCTACTGCGCCGGGACGAACACGGTCTCCGACGTCCGCCGCATGCCCACCGACGGCATGGCCCGCCGCCCCGGGGCGTCCGTGTCCGTCCTGCAGTCCAGGGTCGTCGAGCAGCTGGCCGTCGTCGCCGCCGAGGCCGTCGAGCGGCACGGCAGCCACGCGCTCGCCGTCGCCTTCGCCGGACCGGTCACCGCCGACGGCCGTGTGGTGACCGCTCCCACCGTCTGGGGCGAGCGCGGGGCACCTCTGCCCCTCCGTCACCTGCTGGAAGAGCGCCTCGGAATCCCCGTCGTCGTGGTCAACGACCTGACGGCCGCCGTGTGGCGCTATGCCACAGGACCGGACGAGCAACCGTTCTGCCTGATCACGGTGAGTTCCGGGATCGGCAGCAAGGTCTACCGAGCGGGGGAGGTGCTCCTCGACGCCGAGGGCCACGGCGGCGAACTGGGTCACTGGACGTGTGACCCTTCGCCGTACGCGCCCCTGTGCGACTGCGGAGGACGTGGCCACCTCGGGGGGATCGCCTCCGGCCGGGGCATGCTCGCCGCGGCCCGCCGGGCCGCCCTCGCTGACCCGCAGGCCTACGCCCGGTCGTCGCTCGCCGAGGTGGCACCCGACCCCGAGCTGCTCGACAACGCGGAGCTGGTCGCAGCCGTGCGTGACGGGGACGCCCTCGCGACGGCAGTGCTGCGCGGCGGTCTGGCCCACCTCGCCTCCGCCGTCACCTCCGTTTTCACCTCGATCGGTGTACGCCGCTACATCCTGATGGGTGGTTTCGCACTGGCCGTCGGACCTCGCTATGTCCAACTGCTCACCGAGGAGCTGGAGCGCCTGGGCTGCTTCGGCCTCGACTCGGCGGAGATCCGGCGGATGGTCGAACTCGGAGCACCCGACGACGACCACGGGCTCATCGGCGCCGGACGGCTGCTCGCCGCGAAGGACCGCGGGCGCAGGGCGGTGACGGCGGCATGACCCGCATCACGGCCACGAGCGCGCCGATGCCCGGCTCGACCACTCTGGTCGTCGGCAGTGGCTTCGTGGGCCGGGCGGTCGCCGCCCGGCTCACCGCGCGCGGCGACACCGCGGTCCTGGTCTCTCGCCGCCCGCCCGCGCGGCAGTCCGGGCCCTGGGTGCGCCTGGACGCCGCCGATGCGGCCTCCTGCGCCCGCGCGGTGAAGAAGGTAGGGCCCGACCGGCTGGTCCTGGTGCACGGCCCGTCCGACGTCACCTGGTGCGAGGCCGATCCGGTGCGCGCCGCCGAGCTGCACACCGCGGCGGCAGCCAACCTCACCGCGGCCGCGCCCGGCCGCCGTACCGTCCTGATCTCCACCGACAACGTCTTCAACGGTGCCTCCCCGGTCAATGACGAATCGGCCGCCACGGCGCCCGCCAATGCCTACGGACGGGCGAAACTGGCGGCCGAGCGCATCGTGCGCGATGCCGGAGACGCGACCGTGCTGCGGGTCAGTCTGGTCTACGGCTGGGAACCTGCGGACTCCGCCAAGTGGCTCAACTTCTTCGCCGCATGCGCCCACCGGCTGCGCGACGGGGAGCGGGTGGAGGCCCCCGACGATCAGTGGACCACCCCGGTGCTGGTCGACGACGTCGCCGCCGTGAGCGCCGCTGCCCTGACCGCGGGGACGCCCGGCCTGCTGCACCTCGGCGGCCCCGACCGCGTCTCCCGAGCGGCATGGGCCGAGATCATCGCCGACGGCCTGGGCGTGCCGCGTTCCCGGGTCGTCCGGGTGCCCAAGGCGCACGGCCGGTACGCCAGCCGCCCCACTCACACCTGCCTGACCAGCACCCTGCTGGACGACTTCCTGCTCCAGCACGGGCTGCGGGTGCGCGGAGTCGTCGAGGGGGCCCGTGACCTGATGGAGGCCGCCTCGTGATCCGAACCGTCCGTTCCCGTGAGGTCTACCGGAACCCCTGGATGACCGTCCGCGAGGACGACATCCGCCGTCCCGACGGCAGCCCCGGCGTGTACGGCGTCGTCGAGAAACCGGACTACGCCCTGGTGATCCCCCGTCAGGACGACGGCACCGTGCACCTGGTCGAGCAGTACCGGTACCCGGTCGGCGGGCGCTACTGGGAGTTCCCGCAGGGCTCCTGGCCCGAGGGCCACGTCGGCGAGGCCCCGCTCGACCTGGCCCGCGCCGAACTGCGCGAGGAGACCGGGCTGCGGGCCACCCGGATGACCTACCTCGGCCTCGTACACGTCGCATACGGCTACGCGTCTCAGGGCTGCCATGTCTACCTTGCGGAGGGGCTGATCCCGGGCGAGACCGAACGCGAGGCCACCGAGGCGGACATGTGCCAGCGCTCGGCCGACCCGGGGGAGTGGCGCGAGCTCGTCCGCGCCGGCCGGATCACGGACGCCGCCACACTGGCCGCCCACACGCTGCTGACGCTGCACGAGGAGGCGCGGAGCGAGGGAACCCGTGGCGGGACGGGGCACAGGGAGACCGGCAGCCGGTGCGGGGAGGCCGGGCGATGACGTTCCCCCCGTACAGCCGCCCGGCCCGCTTCGCGGTCGTCGCGACCGACCTGGACGGCACGCTGCTCCGCGGCGACCTCAGTGTCTCCCCGCGCACTCGGACGGCACTGGTCCGGGCCACGGCGCTCGGCGCCCGCCACCTGGTGGTCACCGGCCGCCCGGCCGCCGGCTGCCGCAGCCTGCTGGAGCCCCTGGGCTACCGAGGCCTCGCGGTGTGCGGTCAGGGCGCTCAGCTCTACGACGTCGGCGCGGACCGGCTCCTGTCCTCGGCAACCCTGGACCGGTCCACCGTAAGGGAGCTGGTGGAACGCATCGCCGAGTCGGCCGGACCGCTGGAGCTCGGCGTGGTCACCGCAGGCCTGTCCGGCGAGTTCCTGGTCACCCCGGGCTTCGGGGAGCGCGTCCGGCACGGCTGGCGGCTCGTCGAGGGCCACACCGACCTGTGGACCCGACCCGTGGAGAAGGTGCTGATCCGCAGCCGCCGCCTGGACGACGACGCTCTCGCCGCACTGGCGCACCGGGTCTGCGCCGGCCGGATCGCCGTCACCCACTCCGGGGAGGGCATGGTCGAACTGCTGCCCGCCGGAGTCAGCAAGGCGACCGGCCTGGCTGCGGCCGCCCGCAGGCTGGGTTTCAGCGCCGCCGACACCGTCGCGTTCGGCGACATGCCCAACGACATCCCGATGCTCGAATGGGCGGCCCACGGTGTCGCCATGGGCAACGCCCACGCCGCACTGCGCCGTCACGCCGACGAGATCGCCCCGACCAACGAGGAGGACGGCGTCGCGGTGGTTCTGGAGCGCCTGTTCCCGCCCGCGCACGCGGCGCGACCCGCCTCGACCCACCCCTGACCGTCCACCCTCCGAGGGAGAGCCGCAACCATGCCCGTCATCCGTGGCAGCCACACGCCACGAGGCCCCCGAGTCGCACGTGACCTGACCGACCTGGCCCGCCTCCACGGCGTCGCCACGCACTACACCACCGATCTCGGCCGCAGGGTCGACGTCTCCCCGGAGACCCTGCACGCCGTGCTCGGCGCACTCGACGTCGACACGAGTACCCCCGGCGGCATTCGCGACGCGCCGGCCGAACGCAGGCAGGCCCTTGCCGGGCATCTGCTGCCGCCCTGCGCGGTGGTGCGCGCGGGGCGGCCTCCGGCGGCCCCGGTCGCCCCGTCCGGGTCCCGGCTGCGGGTCGACACGGAGGACGGCCGGGACACGTGCCCCGAGGGAGAAGCGGACCGCGTTCCGAGCCGCGCAGCCCTGGCCGTGCACGGCTTTCCCGCCCGGACACCCGCGAAGCCCCTGGGCGTCCGGCTGCCCGACACCGTCGGGGACCGCCGCCCCCAGAACCTGCCCGGCACGTCCGACGAGTACCCCGACTGGCGCCTGCCCGTGGCCGGACCGGAAGGACTTCCGCTCCCCTTGGAGGACCTGTTCGCGCATGCGGGTCCGCGCGCGGTCGCCGAGGTCCACCGTGACCTGTCCACCACCCCGGCCGCTCCGCACGGCTGACGGCCGGCCCCGCCAGAGCCGTACGGACCCCCTCCACCCGCGAGGGGCGGCCGGCGGAACTCCTCCGCACACTGCCGCCGGCACAAGGCGGACGCTTGATTCACCTCCCCCGGATACATCTCCCCGACCGAGAGGAACGACCAGAGCCATGAGCACCGAGACCGATGTCCTCGTCCTGGGTGGCGCCGGCGTGGACACCATCGTCCACGTCCCCGAGCTACCGCTCCCCTATGCCGACAGCTACATGATCCGGCCCGGCATCGAGACCCGCGCGGGACAGAGCGGGGACTTCGTCGCGCTCGGGGTGAGCAGCCTGGGCCTGCGCACCCACCACCTGGACATGATCGGCGAAGACCACGAGGGCGACCTGGTCCGCGCACTCCATCGGGACCGGGGCATCTCCCTCACCGAGGTCCCTCTGCCCGGCGGTACCAAACGCGCCGTCAACCTGGTCGGCCCCGACGGCCGGCGGCTGTCCCTGTACGACGACAGCCGCTCCCAGGAGTCCGACCGGCTGCCCGAGGCGACGGTTCGGGACCTGGCCGCCGTCAGCCGTCACGCCCACGTCGTCATCACCCATCCGTGCGCGCTCGCGCTGCCCGTGCTGCGGGAGACCAGGGTTACCCTCTCGACCGACCTGCACGACTGGGACGGCGCCAACCCGTACCACGAGCCCTTCGCCCTGGCGGCGGACCTCGTCTTCCTGTCCACCACCGCCCTGGACGACCCCGAGCGCACCATGCGTGACATCGCCCGGCGCGGCCGGGCCCGGGCCGTCGTGGCCACCGCCGGAGCCGAGGGCGCCTACCTCCTGGCCGACGGCGAACTGGTGCATGTCCCCGCCGTCACGCCCCCGGCCCCCGTGGTGGATTCCAACGGCGCGGGCGACGCCTTCGCCTCCGGCTTCCTGTTCGGCTGGCTGAACGGCGAAGACCTCCGGCGGTGTGCCCTGTACGGGGCGGTCGCCGGTGCGTACGCCTGTACCGTGCCGTCGACACGCACCGACACCATCGCAAGTGCCGAGCTCCTCGCCGAAGTGGCCAGGCTGGAGGCACGGTCCGCGTCCGAGACGGCCGCGGGTGCCGATACGTCCGGTGACCCCGTATGACGCGTACGACGAGCGGCGGGTCCCCATTCGCTGCCGCTCCACCGTCCGGATACGACGTCGTGATCGTCGGTGGGGGAGTGTCGGGCTGCGTGCTGGCCTCCCGGCTGAGCGAGGACCCCGGTCGGACGGTGTGCCTGGTGGAGGCCGGTCCGGACTACGGCCCCGACCAGGGTGCCTGGCCGCACACGCTGCTGGACGCCCGCTCCCTGCCGCGCGACGACGTCTGGGAGCGCGGCACTGAGGTGCACCGCATTCGCGCCCGTGTCCTGGGCGGCTCCTCCTGCGTCAACGGCTGTTGGCACACCTGGGGTTCGGCAGCCGACCACGAGGAGTGGACTGATGCGGGCGGCCGGCCGTGGTCGGCTGCCGCCATGGAGCCGTATCGGCTGCGGGCCGTCGAGCAGATGCAGCTGCGGACCGTACCGGAGCGGGAAATCTCCGTCTGGGCGCGGGCTGCCCTGGCGGGGGCTCGTGAACTCGGCTACGCAGACGTGGACGTGGCCACTTCGGGCGGGACCGGCTGCGGCACCCCGCTGATCAACGCACTTGACGGCCTCCGCTGGAACGCTGCCTTCGCCTACCTCGAACACGCCCGGTCGCGGCCCAACCTGACGATCCTGGGCAACACCACGGCTGACCTGCTGACCGTGCGCCACGGGCGGGTCCGGGCCGTCCAGGTCGTCGTGGACGGGAGGCGCGAGACCCTGGCGGCGGACACGTTCCTCGTCGCCTGCGGCGCCTTCGGTTCACCCGCGCTGCTGCTGCGCAGCGGCATCGGCCCCGCCGACGAGTTGCGGGAGACCGGGATCCGGCCCTCGATCGAAGTGCCCGGCGTGGGTGCGAACCTCGTCGACCAACCCGGTGTCTTCGTACCGCTGACCCCGACGGCCGAGCTGAACGCCGCCTTGGCGGCCAAGGAAGAGGCCGGCGAGCTGTACGTCAGCCGGATGCTGATCCGGGCGGCCAGCGAGGTCTGTCCCGAGGACTCCTGGGACCTGCACATCCTGCCTTCCGCGGGCGACCCGCTGTTCGGCACGCTGCCGCCCGGGGAGTACGAGGCGGGCATCTCGGCCTTCCTGATGAAACCCCTCTCGCGCGGCCGGGTACGACTGCGCTCGGCCGACCCTCACGCCCGCCTGGACATCGACCCGGCCTTCCTCACCGACCCGGCGGGCCGCGACGCCGCCGCGCTCCGCTCGGGCCTGCAGCTCGTGGAGCGGCTCGCCGCGACCGCTGCCTTCAAGCCGCTGGCCGGCCCCGTCGCGGGCCGCCCGTCGCGCGACCTGTCGGACGAGGAGCTGCGCGCCCGGCTCGGCACGTACTGGCACCCGGTGGGTACCTGCGCCATGGGACACCCCGACGACCCGGCGGCCGTCGTCGACGGCGAGGGCAGGGTGCGGGGTGTGGACAACCTGCGGGTCGCCGACGCCTCCATCCTGCCCACCGCTCCTGCGGCGAACACCCAGCTCCCGGTACTCGTCCTCGCCGAAATGCTCGCCGACGCGGTGAAGGAGAGCGACGAGGGATGACCGACCCGACCGGTGCCACCGGCATGCGGGTTCGAACACTGCGTCGGCCACGTCACCGATACCCGAACCTGCTCGACCTTGCCGCACATACAGACGGAGAACGAACACAGTGACCGCGAGTACCCCATACACGACCGCCGGCGCGCCCGGCATTCTGCAGTCCGCCCGCTTCTACGTCACCTTCCGCTGCAACTCGCTCTGCGGATACTGCAACGTATGGCAGGACGACAAGTTCAAGGGCTACGAGGAGCTGACCCTGGAACGGGCCCGTCAGATTCTGGACGAGCTGCACGAACTCGGCGTCCGCTATGTCGATTTCACCGGGGGCGAACCGGTGCTGCACCCGCACATCGACGGGATAGTCCAGTACGCCAAGTCCCTCGGAATGACGGTGGAGGTCACCAGCAACGGCATCCGGTTCGCCAAGCACATCGACGCGATCGTGCCGTACGTCGACACCATGAACATCTCGTTGGACACGCTCAGGCCCGAGCGGTACCGGCAGATCCGCGGAGTGCCCACCCTGGACCGGGCCCTGGACGTGATCCAGCGCATCATCGCCACCGGCTCCGGCAACCTGAAGCTGATCTGCGTCGTCACCCGGGAGAACGTGGACGAGATGCCGGAGCTGCTGCGCTTCGCCCACGAGAACCGGATCACCATCTATTTCTCCGGGATGTTCGAGTACTTCGACGAGCAGGACACCGTCCGTGACATGCAGAGGACGGCACGCAAGCTCAAGCTGATCGAACAGAACGGCAAGCCGCTCAACGACACCGTTGCCGCGCGGGCGGACCGCATGGAAGGCTCGGGGCCGGTCGGCGGACCGATCGCCGCCGAGCTGATGCGGCTGCTCCACGAGCCGTTCGCACTGATCAACCTGCACTTCCGCAAGTACATGGAGAACCTGGACCCGACCGCGCCCACGGCCTGCTTCGCCAACAAGCGGATCCTCACCGTCGGCCCGGACGGACGCCTGGTGCTGCCCTGCTACCACGCGTTCGACAACTCGGTGCCGTGGGACCGCCCGCTGCGCGAACTGGTGCAGGACGAGGAGTTCGTGCGCGTACGCGACGAGGAGGTCGGCCACCGCTCGGAGTGCCGTAGTTGCACTGTCTTCCCCTACATCGGGCTCTCGTTCAGCTACCGGTTCGACAAGGTCTTCCTCTACCAGGCGCTGTCGGAGGAGATCGCCAAGATCAAGGTCCGGTTCGCCGACCCGCTGTATCCGAGCCTCGGTATCGCCTTCGAAGAACTCCAGCTGCAGTACCAGGAACTGGAGCAGCTGATCGATCACGCGCTCCCCACCCCGCGAGCGCCGCTCACCTCGGACCACCTCTATCGCTTCGAGACCACCGCGACGGGCCTCCGGACCGAGTTCGTCGCCGGGGAGGTCAGCCTCGCCGAGCTGCTGGGCGACCACGCGCATGGTGAGTGCTGGGGGATCCAGCGGTCGCCGCACACCTGGGTGCGGCTGGTCTACCGCGACCTCGTCCCGGCGCTCAAGGCCCTCGCCGAGGAGGGGCTGCTCGCCCACGACGCCTACGAAGCCACGGTCGCCGAGCTGTACGCCGTGCAGCTGGCCTGGTGGCAGGGGTACCTGGCGTGCTACTACCGCGGTGGCGACCAGGCGGACACCGCCGGACCCGAGAAGGTGCTCACCGGCTTTCTGGAGCGCACGGCGGCCCTGCTGCCCGACGCGCCCGGCTCCGGGCGCGTGCGCGAGGTGCTGTTGCACGCCGGCTGCGTCCTCGGCCTGGCGCCCGAGACGCTCGCCCCCCTCGCGGTGGGCACCCCCTTCCCGGAGGCCGGGCTCATCGCCAAGCACCTGCTGCTCATCGCGGACGACGCCGACCTGCCCCGGTACGCCGGCCTGCTTCCGGAGCATGCCGCCGAACCGCTGCGCCGCTCGGCCGGGGCCCGCGACGACGGCATCGGCGCGCACGCCCCGCTGGATGCCGAGACCGGGCGGCTCCTCGGTCACGGGAGCAGCGAGCAGGACGGGAACCAGGAGGAGAGCGTCGACCAGGCCACAGCCGAACGGCTGCTCGCGGCCCTGGCCCTGCTCGACCCGGTGCAGCGCGCAGCCGCAGCCGAGCGTCTGCTCGCCCATGAGCTGCGGGCCCCGCAGGTCCTGCGTCGTCGAGGCGAACCGCTGAGGGCCCGCCGCGGCGCCTAGGCAGTTCCTTCAGGAGGCCGGCCAGGCCCGCGGCGTCCGGTGCAGGGCGTCGCGGGCCAGGCACGATCCGGCAGCGCCGGGGGCGGGCGTCCGGATGTCAGGCGAGGGAGACCAGGTCCAGGTAGTCCTCGCTCCACAGGTCCTCGTCGGCGTCCGGCAGCAGCAGGACCCGGTCCGGGCGCAGGGCCTCGATGGCGCCCTCGTCGTGGGTGACCATCACGATGGCGCCCGGATAGGTGCCCACCGCTGCCAGGACCTCACGACGGGACGCCGGGTCGAGGTTGTTGGTCGGCTCGTCCAGCAGGAGCACGTTCGCACCGGAGTGGACCAGCGTGGCCAGCGCCAGCCGGGTCTTCTCGCCTCCCGAGAGCACCTCCGCACGCTTGTCGGCGTCGTCCCCGGTGAACAGGAACGAGCTGAGTACGCGCCGTACTTCGCCCTCGCTCAACTGCGGCGCGGCGGTGGCCAGGTTCTCCCGGACGGTACGCGCGGAGTCCAGGGTCTCGTGCTCCTGGGCGAAGTAGCCGAGCCGCAGCCCGTGCCCGCGCACCACCCGGCCGCCGTCGGGCGTCTCCCGGCCGGCCAGCAGGCGCAACAGGGTGGTCTTCCCGGCGCCGTTGAGCCCCAGGATCACCAGCCGGCTGCCCCGGTCCACGGCGAGGTCCACACCGTGGAGCACCGCCTGGCCGCCGTACGACTTGGCCAGGCTCACGGCCCCGAGTGGCATCCGCCCGCAGGGGGCGGGTTCGGGCAGGCTGATCCTCGCCACCTTGTCCGCCCGCCGGGTGGGTTCGAGGCCGGCCAGCATCCGGTCGGCGCGGCGGGCCATGTTCTTCGCGGCGGTGGCCGTGGCCACCCGGGCCCGCATCTTGTCGGCCTGGGCGTGCAGGGAGGCTGCCTTGCGCTCGGCGTTGACCCGTTCGCGCGATCGCCGCCGCTCGTCGCTCTCCCGCTGGGTCAGATAGGCAGCCCAGCCGGTGTTGTGCACGTCGATGGTGGCGCGCTGCGGATCGAGGTGGAAGACCCGGTTGACCGTCTCGGCGATCAGATCGATGTCGTGACTGATCAGGATCAGCCCGCCGCTGTGGCCGGCCAGGAAGGTGCGCAGCCAGGCGATGGAGTCGGCGTCGAGGTGGTTCGTGGGCTCGTCCAGCAGCAGCGTGCCGTCACCGCCCGCGAACAGGATCCGGGCCAGCTCGACCCGCCGTCGCTGGCCACCGGAGAGTTCGCCGACCGGCTGCGTCATGACGCGCGTCGGCAGCCCGAGACCCGCGGCGACGCGGGCCGCCTCCGCCTCCGCCGTGTAGCCGCCCGCGCTCTGGAACGCCGCCTCCGCACGGACGTAGGCATCCATGGCCCGCGCCTGCTCGGAATCACCCGTGGCCTCCGCCATGGCGGCTTCGGCGCCCCGCAGGGCCCGGACCGCCCGGTCCAGGCCGCGGGAGGAGAGGATTCGGTCGGTGACGGTGACGGACGGATCCGCGGCGCGGGAGTCCTGCGGCAGGTAATTGACGGATGCCGTGCGGGAGATCGTTCCGGCAGCCGGCCGGGTGTGCCCGGCCAGGGTGTTCAACAGGGTGGTTTTGCCCGCGCCGTTACGGCCGACCAGGCCGACCCGGTCGCCGGGCGCGACGGTGAAGGAGATGTCGGACAGCAGGAGACGGGCGCCGACGCGCAGGTCGACACCATGAACGGTGATCATGTAATGACGCTCCGAGAAAGCAAACGGACACACTTCTGGCGTGGAAGCGGGTTCGTGAGCTAGGAAATCCGGGGCGTAGACATGCCCCCAGATTATCGGACGGCCCCCTCCCGTGCACTGCCTTATGGCGCTGCCCGCGGCGGTACAGCCGTGAGTTCCCCGATGTACGAGTCGGCTTCTCCGGTCCGTCCGTCCACCGATGGCCGCCCTCTGCCTCGTACGTGGTGGCGGTCGTCGTTCAAGTGCGGACCGGGCGCACTTGCGCGACGCGGCCGGGCACGCGACGGGGGAGGGGCGGCCGAAGCCCGGGACGGCTACTGGTCCGGCCGGCCGGCCCGGGCGAGCCTGAAGAGCTCTTCCACACGTCGGCTCCCGGCGAACACGTCAAGGAGCTCTCCCCGGAGGCGGGGGTCCTCGGCCGACGCACGCAGCACTCGGGTGAAGTCCTCGTCCAGCGGCTGCAACTCGGCCTGACGGCAGACGAATTCGAACATCGCCGCCCGGCCGGCGTCACGCCGCGCGGCGTAGCGGGCCAGGGACCGTCCGGGAGCCAGTGCGCCGGAGAACTCCTGCCCGATCGCCCGGGCGAGACTGTCGGCGTCCGTGAACGCGTCCGAGATGCCGTGCGCTCCGATCGGGTCCTTGTGCTGCCCGGCGTCACCCGCGAGCGCCCAGCCCGGGCCGTGTGGCAGGCGGAAGAAGTTGCGCAGCAGGCCGGCAGCCCTGACCGGCTCGGCGAGCCGCCCGCCGTGCATTCGTGCCCGCAGCTCCGGCAGGCGGTCCAGGGTGTCGAGGTACAGCCGCTCGGATCCGGAGCGATGGGCGAGGAAGTCCGTGCGGGGCAGGGTGAGCGCCACGACGGTCAGTCCGTCGTGGGTGGGCCACAGGGAAGCTCCGAGCCCTGGTCGTACGAACGTCTCCGCCCCGTCGGCCGGCACGTGCGACCAGTATCCGTAGAGGGTGGCGGCGAGCGGGCCGCGATCCTTCGTCACGGGCGCGCCCACCGCCCGCGCGATCGTCGAACCGCGACCGTCGGCGCCGACCACCAGCCGGGCCCGCTCGGCGAAGGGCACCCCCCGCGCGTCCTGTCCCCGGACCCCGGCCACGACACCGTTCTCCCACACCACATCACGTACGGAGGAGCCTTCGCGCACCTCGGCACCCGCCTCCCGCGCGGCGTCGACCAGCAGGGCGTCCAGTACGGAACGACGAGGGGCGTACGTCGTCGCCGGTCCGTTCGCGGCTGTCGGCGTGCCGGACAGCACCGTGCTGCCGAAGTCCACGCGCAGCTGGTCGATCGGGGGGCAGCCGGTGGCCGCGAGCCGGTCCTCCAGGCCCCAGGACGCGAGGAGTTCGACACCGGGGCGCAGGATCCAGTGGGTGGAGAGTGTGTCGCTCGGGAAGGAGGCGCGGTCCAGCAGCAGAACCGAGTGCCCCGTGCGGGCGAGAAGCATTGCGAGCGGAGCTCCGGCGCAGCGGGCGCCGACCACGATCACGTCGTACGGGCTCATGGACGGCGACTCTAGGAGGGGCGGCAGCCGCCGGTCGATGCTCGATATGAACACCTGCACAGCCGTGCACCCAACGGCTTCGTGCTCCTAAACTCCAGTGCCTTATTGCGAATTGACGGGTATTCGAGGAGGTGAGTCCATGTCGGAACCTCAGGCGGTCCCCTCCGCCGAGCAGGATGAAGTCGAGACGGTCACAGCCACACTCCGCGTTCATCCTCGCGTCCGGGCGGCGAGAGTCGAACACGCCAAGGGCGGGCCGGGTGAGAGCGGACGGCTCGTAGCCCATGTCGTCCCGGTGGCGGATCCCGGCGGTGGTCCGGCCGGGGACGCCGATCCGGTGGTGGACTCATGGCGGGCCGTCTTCGACGACTGCTATGAAGTCGCCGCACTCGACACCACTCCACAGACGTCCAGAATCACGGGGTGGACGGACAGCATCACCGGACGTCCGGTTTCCGTTGCGCAGATGGCCGAGTGGGTCGACACGACCGTGGCGCGGATCTCCGCTCTCGGGCCCCGCAGAATTCTGGAGATAGGCGCCGGTACGGGTCTGCTGATGGATCCCCTCGTCCGCACGCTCGGCCCGGATGTCTACACCGCCACCGATTTCTCGGAGCAGGCCGTGCTCCTGCTGAGGGAGCTGGCCGCCGAACTGAAGGAGCACGCCCCGGGAACAGCCACGACCGTCGCCCAGGGGCCGGCCGTCGCGCACGTGGAGGGCGGCCCCTACGATCTGGTGATCATCAACTCGGTCGCGCAGTACTTTCCTTCGATCCTGTATCTCGAAGAGGTCCTGCGCCGGGTCCTGCCGGCTGTCGCACCGGGCGGGCACGTCTTCCTGGGAGACCTGAGGCATGCGGGGCTCCGTGACGCCCTCGTCGGCCTCAAGCACCACCGGCAGGCGCCGGCCGGGGCCGACCACGCGCAGCTGACCGCCCAGATGGACCGGGAGCTGAGGCTCGACGGGGAGCTGAGCCTGCATCCCGGGTACCTGCACTCCCTGGTGGAGCGGATCGACGGGATAACGGGTACGGAGACCGCCCCGCGCCGGGGTGCCTCGCCGACCGAGATGACGCTGTTCCGGTACGACGCCGTGGTGCACGTCGGCTGTCCGTCGGCGGACGCCGAACCCGAGTGGTGCGACGGCGGGACCCTGACGGTCGAACAGCTACGGATCCGTCTTGCCGGGGAGGAGCAGCCGTTCGGATTCCGGGGTGTCCCGAACGCGCGGCTGGCCGAGGCTCTCGCGCTGCGGGAGCCGAGCGGTGCGGCCCGGGACACGGGCCCGGCCGAGACCGGTGGCACCGGTCATCAGGGTGGCGGCGACCCGACGGGCGAGCGCGGCACCGTGAGCGGTCTCGACCCCGAGCGGCTGTGCCTGCTGGCCGAGGAGTCCGGATGGTCCGCGAGGCTGCGGTGGACACCCGATGACGACGGCGCCGGCAGGTTCGACCTCTGGTGCGTACCGTCCGGGCACACCCCGGCAGCGGTCTGCCAGGCGGTGCCCGGCGTCGCCGGCGCCGGCCGGCCCTGGCGGCAGCCCGTCTTTCCGCCCCGGGTGGAACTGAGCTGCCGGGAAGAGGTGCTCCGAACGGTCAACGCGGACCTTCCGCCGGGGCTGCGGCTCCAGGACCTGGTCTTCGTGCCGGAACTGAGCTGACCGGCACCGGCCGTACCCCTCACCAGGCACACCGAACTGCAAAGGATGAAGCATGGTTACGCACGTCCGCCATGTGGGATTCGGGGTCCCGAATCTTGCCGCGGCCCGGGAGTTCTACGAGAAGCGCTGGCAACTGGAGGCGGTGGGCAACGACGACGACCGGCTCTACCTGGGGTCGGGCTGCCCGGAGAGCCACGTACTGCGCCTTCGCGAGACCGCCGAACCCCGGGTCGACCTGATCTCGCTGGCCGCCTCCTCGGCCACTGAGGTGGACGAGATAGCCGAGCGGGTGGCACGTCATCCCCAGGCGAAGATCGTGCGCGAACCCGGCGAGCGACAGGACCTCGGGGGCGGGTACGGACTGTGGTTCCTCGACTGCGACGGCCGTACGGTCGAGGTGTCCTCGGATGTGGCGGGCCGGGCCTTCCGGCCGGTGGAGGAGACGGAGACCCGCCCGATCGGGATCAGCCACGTCGTACTCAACACCCCCGACCTGCACGCCGCCCGCACCTTCTACGAGTCCGTGCTCGGGTTCAGGGTGTCGGATTGGGTCGAGGACATCATGTGCTTCATGCGCACCGGGCGGGCCCATCACGTCATCGCCTTCACCAGGGCTCCGCACACCTCGCTGAACCATGTGGCCTTCGAAGTGCGTGGACTCGACGAGTTCATGCGGGCGACCGGCGCGATGATGCGCCAGGGCATGCCGCCGCTCTGGGGGCCCGGCCGCCACGGGGTCGGGCAGAACACCTTCTCGTACTTCCAGGACCCGTCGTCGGGATTCGTGCTCGAGTACACCACTGCGGCCCAGATGATCGACGACGAGCACGGCTGGACGCCGAAGGTCTACCCGGCGACGGCCCAGACGACCGATGTGTGGGGAACCGCCAACGCGCGGGACGAGCTGGTCGCCACCACCCTGCTCGGCACTCCCGACCCGGGCCTGTGGGCGGCTCCGCCGGTATGAGTGCGCAGGGAAGTGGTGCGACGGGCGGAACATCGCCGGTGGTCCTGGTCACCGGGGGCTCCTCGGGTATCGGGCTGGCCGTCGTCGAGGACTTCGCGGCGCACGGGTACCGTGTCGTCGTCCTGGACCAGGAGGAGCCCGGGCGGCCCCTGCCGGCCGGGGCGAGCGCCGTCCGCGGCGACGTGTGCAGTGTCCGGGACAACGAGCGGGCTGTGGCCACCGCCCTCGACCGATTCGGCCGGCTCGACGTTTTCGTCGGCAACGCCGGGATCCACGATGCCGGGACCCGGCTGCGGGACCTCCCGGCCGAGAAGCTGGCCGAGGCGGCCCGGAAGGTCCTGGACGTCGATGTGGTCGGGTACATGTTGGGCGCCCGGGCCGCCGCCGACGCGCTGGAGCGCACGGGAGGCTGCATGGTCTTCACCCTCTCCGACGCGTCGTTCCTGGTCAGCGGAAACGGCGCGGGCCTCGCCTACGCGGCGGCCAAGCACGCGGCCCTGGGGCTCGTTCGTCATCTGGCCGCAGATCTGGCGCCAGGGATACGAGTCAACGCGGTGGCCCCCGGGGGAGTGGTGACGGGGCTTCGTGCGGTGGTGGGGCCCGGCCCGGCGATTCGGCCGGTCTTTGCCGACCCGGAGCCCATCGTCCGCACCATCCGCGAGTTCAACCCCCTCGGGGTCGTGATGGAACCGTCGCAACTGGCTCCGCTCTACCGGTTCCTGGCCTCACCCCAGGCGGCGGGGATGACGGGGGAAGTGCTCCGTCCCGACGGTGGACTGTCGGTGCGGTGACCGTGCCCCGTGAGGGTGGTGGGCGAGAGATGAGGGGGGGTCGGCCCCGCACCGGGCCGGCCCCCTGGAGGGTCCCTTCGGAGCGCTCTCAACGACAGCCCAAAAGATCAGATTATCCGTTTGCGCACAGCAACGATCAAGGTATGTTTCTCGATGGATGCCCATAGTCTGCAACTTTCCTTCGAGGAGCCTGCGTTGAGCGTAGATGAGCAGCTCAAGACGCGTGAGAGCGACGCCCTTTCCTATGTGGCGCAGTGCGAGAGCGAGCTCCGCCACTCCCCTGTCGAACTCGTTCCCCTTGCGAACCTCGTGACGTTGGGAACGCTTCGGAAATCGGGTGCGGACGCAGGCCACGCGCAAGCCCTGGCCGACAGCGAGTTAGCCCTGCCGCCCATCACGGTGCACCGTGCCACCATGCGCGTGGTCGACGGAATGCACCGGTTACGCGCCGCCGAGCTCCGGGGCCAGGACCGGATAGCCGTGCAGTTCTTCGACGGCGACGAGAAGGACGCGTTCGTCCTGTCGGTGGCGGCCAACGTGGCCCATGGCCTGCCGCTGGCGAGAGCCGACCGGATCGCCGCCGTGCAGCGCATCTTCGTTTCCCATCCGCAGTGGTCCGACCGCGCGGTGGCGTCCGTGACCGGCCTCTCCGCCAAGAAAGTGGCCGAGGTGCGCCGGGGCATGGCCGACGACGAACCCCAGGTCGCCGTGCGGGTCGGTCTCGACGGCCGGGCCCGCCCGGTCAACAGCGTGCAGGGCCGGGAACTGGCGAGCGAGCTCATCCGCTCCAACCCCGGTGCCTCACTGCGGCAGATAGCCCGGAAGGTGGGCATCTCCCCGGCGACGGTCGCCGACGTACGTGAACGGATCCGTCAGGGCGTGGACCCTGTGCCGTTGAAGCTCCGCGGCGGGAAGCCGCAGTCGGGACGGCGAACCAGGCCGGTGGCCGGCACCAACGCGCCGATGCTGCCCAGCCGGAAGCTTTCGGACCTGATGCCCATCTTCGACACCCTGCGCAGGGACCCCTCGCTCCGGTTCAACGACACCGGCCGACTGGTTCTGCGCCTCTTCGACTCCTGTGCGCACGCCGCCCGCGAGCGGCGCAAGATCGCCGACAGCGTTCCGCCGCACTGTCGCATGCTGGTGGCCGAGCTGTTCCTCGGATATGCGGAGATGTGGCGCTACCTCGCCGAAGAGCTGGGCGAGGAGACCGAGTTGATCCGCTCCGAAGCGGTCTGACCTGGATGCGTGCAGACCTTCTGTTCAACTGCGTTAACGCAGCTGTTGAACACAGTTCGCCCGCACACCGTGTGCGACCCGAGGAGAACCGATGGCCAACACAACGGTGAACCGTGCGGCTGCTGCGCCGTCCCGGGAGCCCGCGACCGTGCTGGTCGCCGTCGTCGTGCCGGAACTGGAAAACCCCCTGCTCCTGCACCTGGCGAGCCAGATGGCACACGCCCTGCTGCGGCAGGGGCTGCTTTCCGTCCTCTGCCCGGAGGCGGCCGGCCAGGAGTGGCAGGAACAATGGCACGAAGAGCTGCCCGGGCGGCTCAGGGCACGCGGCATCGACGGGATGGTGCACATCGGACCGGTGCGGACCGGCGATGCGAAGGCGCCGGAGGGCGGGCTCACCGCCGGACCGGGCGCACCGGTCTTCGTCGTTCACGCCGGGGCGGAGGGCTCCACCGCCCTGCAGCTCTGCACCGACGACGCGGTGGCCGCCGACAGGACGCTCGGATACCTTTCCGGGCTGGGCCACACCGCGATCGGGCTCATCCTGACGCACACCGCGGACCAGGCGGCCGGCGACCGTGCAGAATCGTTTCTGGCGCGGAGTCCGGTCCTGGTGAGACAGACGATCTCCTCGCCGGAGGGCGGGTACTCCGCCGCCGGCGCACTCCTCGACGCCGGCTGCACGGCCGTCGTCTGTGACAACGGACTGCTCGCGCTCGGCGTGCTCGATGCGGTGCGGAGCCGCGGACTGACCGTGCCCGGCGACGTGTCGCTGATCGCTCTCGAGGACGCGCCGTCCAACCGCTACACCGACCCGCCGCTGACGGTGTTACAGCTGCCCGTGCGGCGGATGGCACAGAGTGCGGCCGAGGCGCTCAAGGAGGCACTGCTCGGGGTGCCGGTGCCCCGCGCCGACCTCGTCTTCGCCTCCGAACTCGTGGTCCGGGGATCGACCGGCCCCGCACCCCGTGGCGGTCGGGCATGCTGAGGCTGGCGGCCACGGACCTGGACGGCACACTCCTGAGAAGCGACAGGAGCATCGCCCCGCGGACACTCGAAGCGCTACGGGCCGCGCGGCTGCGCGGCATGAGACATCTGATCGTCACAGGGCGGCCTGCCTCCGGGTGCGGGCAGGTTTTCGACGCTCTCGGGTACCGGGGGATCGCCGTCTGCGGGCAGGGCGCCCAGCTCTACGACGTGACCGCGCGCCGGGTGCTCAGCACGGTCGCTCTCGACCGGGATCTGGCCCGCACCCTGGTGGCCCGGCTGCAGGCCGAGCTGGCCGAGCTGGGCGTACCCGGCGAGCTGTCTCTTGCCGTGAACACCTCCGGCCCGGAAGGCGAGTTCGTGCGGACCAGCGCATTCCCGGTCCGCGACACCCTCTCGCCGGTCCGGACCTGCCGTCCCCGGGACCTGTGGCGCCGGCCGGTCGACCGGGTCTTCCTGCGCCACCCCGTGCTCCTCGACGACGATCTGGCCGCGCTCGCCGCAAGGGTCTGCGGCCCTCTGGCCGCCGTCACGCACTCGGACCGCGGTCTGGTGGAGATCCTGCCCGCCGGCACGGACAAGGGGACGGGCCTGGCTCTTGCCGCGGAGCGCTACGGTGTCGACCTCGCCGACGTGATCGCCTTCGGAGACATGCCCAACGACATCCCCCTGCTGAGCCGGGCGGGCCACGGCGTGGCCATGGGCAACTGCCATCCCGACCTGAAGGCCGTGGCCGACGAGGTGGCGCCCCACCACGACGACGACGGGGTCGCCCGTGTCCTCGAAGGGCTGACAGGGACTTCCGGCCAGGCGAGCAGCGACCCTCTCAACCGATCTGTGCCTCCCGACGCACCGGAAAGGACCGCCCCATGCGCGTCGACCTGCTGACCCGCGAGTACCCGCCCTATGTGTACGGGGGCGCCGGTGTGCATGTGACGGCCCTCGCCGGTCAGCTGCGCCCCCTGGTGGACCTGCGGGTCCACCACTACGGTCCGCCCGACACCCCTGACGTGCCGTCCGCCGCGTCAGCAGGCGCCCCGGACGTGCTCGCCCACCGGGTGCCGGCCGAACTGCGCGACGCCAACCCGGCCCTGCAGGCCGTCGCGGTCAACGCCGCTATGGCGGAAGCCGTGGCGGGCGCGGACGTGGTGCACAGTCACACGTGGTACACGGGTCTTGCCGGCAGGTTCGCCCAGCAGCTCCACGGCATTCCGCACGTGGTGACGGCACACAGCCTGGAACCCCTCAGGCCCTGGAAGAAGGAGCAGCTCGGCGGGGGATACGCCCTGTCCTGTTCCATGGAACGGACCGCGCTCTGTGCGGCCGACCGGGTGGTCGCCGTCTCGCGGGCCATGGCACAGGACATCACGCGCCTCCACCCCGAACTCGACCCCGACCGGGTCAGCGTGGTGCACAACGGCATCGACACCCAGGAGTTCGCCCCCGACCACAGCAGCGACGCACTGGAGTCGTTCGGCATACGCACCGACCGCCCCATCGTGGCGAGCGTGGCCCGGATCAGCAGACAGAAGGGGCTCGACCATCTGCTGCGGGCCGCCCAGCACTTCGTTCCCGGAACCCGCCTGGTGATCGTGGCGCAGGCCGCCGATACCTCCGAGGCCCGCGCGGAGTTCGCGGACGGGGTCGGCCGGCTGCGCGACCAGGGTGTCGACGTCCACTGGATCGGTGGGGAGTTCTCACGCCGTGCGCTGGTCCAACTGCTGACGCACGCCAGGGTGTTCGCCTGCCCCTCGGTCTACGAACCGCTCGGCATCGTGAACCTGGAGGCTATGGCCTGTGGCACGCCGGTCGTCGCTTCCGCGACCGGCGGCATCCCCGAGGTGGTCGTCGACGGCGAGACCGGCCGGCTCGTGCCCCTGCTCGGGGGGCCGGAGACCGGCGGGCAGCCGGATGACCCCTTCGTCTTCGCCAAGGACTTCGCCGCCCGGGTGAATTCTCTGCTGGACGACCCGGACACCGCGGAGAGGATGGGGCAGGCCGGGCGTCTGCGCGCCGTCGAGACATTCTCGTGGCAGCGCGCCGTACGCGAAGTGAGGGACGTCTACGCGTCGATCGCACGACAGGGCCCGGCCGTCTGACAATTCCCTGCTCCGGGCCGCGCACGACAAGTCGTTCCGTGCGAAGCGAGACGATTCCACGCCTTGGCGAAGACTGAGTTGAGCGCTCCTTTGGGTAACGCGGTTCGGGTTCGTACTCTCTGGCGAGGCGTGATCGCAGACAGAGGAGGCGCCTCGTGCCGGAATATGAAGCAGCCCTGGACGTACTGACCGACATATGGGCGGAGGTATTGCAGCGGAAACGCGACACCATATCGCCGGAGGACAGCTTTTTCGAGATCGGCGGTGACTCTCTAAAAGCCCTCTGGATGATCGACCGGGCCGCCGAGCGCGGGCTGGCATTCACCCCCCGCCAGGTATTCGGGTTCCCGGTGCTGGGCGAGTTGGCCGCGCTCGGCGGCCCGGTCGATCATCCAGAGGGCTTTTAGAG
>NZ_JARAYQ010000071.1:0-34805 GCF_033794505.1 Streptomyces sp. MB09-01
GGTTCCGGGAGGAGGTTCGGGGTGGTGGGGGTGGACTGGTGCGGCTCTGGCATCGCGGGTCCTCGCGGGTCAGTGGGTCCGGCGGGCGGCGGCCGGGATGGCGTCGGCCAGGCGGTCCAGGACCGCCGCGGCCTGCTCGTCGGTCAGGGTCAGCGGGGGGAGCAGGCGGACTACGGCGCCGTGGCGGCCGCCGAGTTCGACGATCAGGCCACGGTCCAGGCACTCCTGGCGCACGGCGGTGGCGAGGGCCGGTGCGGCGGCCCCGGTCTCGGGATCGACGAGTTCGACGCCGATCATCAGGCCCCGGCCCCGGACGTCCCCCATGCAGGGATGGCCGGCGGCCACACCGCGCAGGGCCGTCAGCATCCGCTCGCCGAGGACGGCGGCGCGCTCGGCGAGGCGGTTCTCGCGTACGAAGGCGAGCGTGGCGGTTCCGGCGGCCATGGCGAGCTGGTTGCCGCGAAAGGTTCCGGCGTGGGCTCCGGGGGTCCAGACGTCCAGGCCGGCCCGGTACACGATCACCGCGAGCGGCAGGCTGCCGCCGATCGCCTTGGACAGCACCATCACGTCCGGCACCACCCCGGCGTGGTCCACGCCCCAGAAGGCACCGGTGCGTCCGACGCCCGTCTGCACCTCGTCGGCGATCAGCGGGATCCCCCTCGCCGTGGTGATCTCGCGCATCCGGCGCAGCCAGGCGTCCGGGGCGGGGATGACCCCGCCCTCCCCCTGGACGGGTTCGACGATCAGGCCGGCCGGGGCGGGCACCCCGCCCTTGGGGTCGTCCAGCAGGTTCTCCGTCCAGCGCGCGGCGAGTTCGGCGCCGGCGGCGCCGCCGACACCGAACGGGCAGCGGAAGTCCTGCGGGTAGGGCAGCCGGGTCACCCGTACGTCCTGGGCGCCGCCCGAGGCGTCCAAGGCCCCTGCGGTCATGCCGTGGTAGGCCCCGGTGAAGGCGAGCAGCCCGGACCGCCCGGTCGCGGTGCGCACCAGTTTGAGGGCGGCCTCCACGGCGTCCGTACCGGCCGGCCCGCAGAACTGGATGCGTGCGTCGGCTGCCAGTGCCGGCGGCAGGTTGGTGAACAGCTCGGTGGTGAAGGCGTCCTTGACGGGGGTCGCCAGGTCGAGGACGTGCAGCGGGGCCCCCGAGTCGAGGACTCCCCGCACGGCTTCGAGCACCACCGGGTGGTTGTGCCCGAGGGCGAGGGTGCCGGCGCCGGAGAGGCAGTCGAGGTAGCGCCGGCCGTCGGCGCCCTCGATGGTCAGCCCCCGGGCCCGCACCGGGACGATGGGCAGGGAGCGCGCGTACGTCCGGGCGGCGGACTCCCGCTGAGCCTGCCTGCGCAGGATCCCGTCGGCGGCGACGGAGCCGCCGCGTTCGCCCCGGCCCGGTACCCGGCTGCCCTGTGGCGGCACTTGGGGCGCGTCCTGCGGCGGGATGTGTGCCGCGTCCGCCGCCGCGGCCGGCTCGGTCAAAGCCACGAGTGTCGGTCCTCCCGCACTGAACGCTCTTCCGGATTGCGCCTCGAACACCAACGCTGCTCCCCCATCCCCCGTACGTACCAACGACGGTGACGGCGACGGATCACGGGTGGCCCCAAGATCCTTGCCGCGCAAGGGGCGAGCAGCAGGAACCACGGCCCCGGGCTGTGTCGTCCTGGGCGGCAGCGGCATAGTGGGGGGCTGCACTCCACGCCTCGAAAACACCAGGGGGACGAACGACATGCGACCGAACCGACCGGTCACCGCGATCCTGTGCGCGGCCGCGCTCGCGCTGACCGCAGCTGCCTGCGGCCCCGGCGACGAGGAGGCCGGCGGCGACGCCAAGCCGACCGTGGCGGCGAGCCTTCCGGGCCCGGACGGGATCAAGATCCCGGACCAGCTCAAGGAGAAGCTCAAAGAGCGCGGCATCGACCTGGAGAAGTGGAAGGGGGGTGAGTGGAAGAACTGGAAGAAGGAGGACTGGCTCCGCGAGACGGGCGACTACATCAACCCGATCATCGAGGGCCTGTGGGACCCGGACCGCATGCGTGACGCCGAGCAGCCGCAGCGCCCCTCCGTCGACCCGGACGCGGGCAAGGACCAGGGCGTCACCGACCCGACCCCGGCCCCGGTGACGGCCAAGCCGGTGAACCCGCCCTACCACCAGAGCGTTCCGGCGTCCGGCAAGGTCTTCTTCGACGGGCCCGAGGGTTCGATGGTCTGCTCCGCGACCGTGGTCAAGGACCCGGCTCACCCCGGCAAGTCGAACATGGTCTGGACCGCGGGCCACTGCGTGCACGCGGGCAAGTCCGGCGGCTGGTACCGCAACATCGCCTTCGTCCCGTCCTACAACAACGCGGGCAAGCCCTCGGCACAGCTCAAGGGCGCACCTCGCGAGCAGGTGGCCCCGTACGGCGTCTGGTGGAGCGACTGGGCGCAGACCTCGGACCAGTGGATCGCGACCGGCGGCCCGACCGGCGGCGCGGGTGCCCCGTTCGACTTCGCGGTGCTGCACGTGACGCCCGAGAAGGGCAGCGGCAAGTCCCTGGAGGAGACGGTCGGTTCGGCGCTCCCGGTGGAGTTCGCCGCGCCCGCAGTGCCCAAGGTCGCGAGCATCACGGCGACCGGTTACCCGGCGGCGGGTCCCTTCGACGGCCAGAAGGCCTTCCAGTGCACGGACAAGCCGGGCCGGCTGTCCCTGAACGCGACCGACCCGGCGATGTACCGCATCGGCTGCACCATGACCGGCGGTTCCTCCGGTGGCGGCTGGGTCGCGGCGGGCGCCGACGGCAAGCCGGCGCTGGTGTCGAACACCTCGATCGGCCCGGCCAAGGCGGGCTGGCTGGCCGGACCCCGGCTGGGTCCGGAGGCGAAGGGCGTCTTCGAGGCCGTCAGCCGCAAGTTCAAGTAGCTCCTGCTCCAGCCCCCGCCCGCACCGCTGGGCAGACCGAACGACCGAGGGCCCCCTGCACACTGCAGGGGGCCCTCGCCCGTCAAGCCTCGTGCCGTCAAGCGGTCATGCCGTCGAAGCGGCCGGCAGGCCCTCCGGCCTACTCACTGCTTCGCGAGCGCGTACGGCGCCAGATCCGCCGCCAGCTCCTGGTGGACCCGCGCCCTGAGCAGGGTGCCGTCCGGGGTGTGCTCCTCGGAGATCACCTCGCCCTCGGCGTGCGCCTTGGCGACGAGCGAGCCGCGGGTGTACGGCACCATGGCCTCCACCTCGACCTCGGGCCGCGGCAGCTCGGAGTCGATGAGCGCGAGGAGTTCCTCGATGCCCAGCCCCGTCCGCGCCGATACGGCGATCGAGTGCCGCTCGATCCGCAGCAGCCGCTGCAGGACGAGCGGATCCGCGGCGTCCGCCTTGTTGATCACCACGATCTCGGGCACGTTGACCGCGCCGACCTCGCGGATCACCTCGCGCACCGCCGCCAGCTGCTCCTCCGGCGCCGGGTGCGAGCCGTCGACGATGTGCAGGATGAGGTCGGAGTCACCGACCTCCTCCATCGTGGAGCGGAACGCCTCGACGAGGTGGTGCGGCAGGTGCCGGACGAAGCCGACCGTGTCGGCGAGGGTGTAGACCCGGCCGCTGGGCGTCTCGGCCCGGCGCACGGTCGGGTCGAGGGTGGCGAACAGCGCGTTCTCCACCAGGACGCCCGCGCCCGTGAGGCGGTTGAGCAGCGAGGACTTGCCCGCGTTGGTGTAGCCGGCGATGGCGACCGACGGCACCTTGTTGCGGCGCCGTTCCTGCCGCTTGATGTCGCGGCCGGTCTTCATCTCCGCGATCTCCCGGCGCATCTTCGCCATCTTCTCGCGAATCCGTCGCCGGTCCGTCTCGATCTTGGTCTCACCGGGTCCTCGGGTGGCCATGCCGCCACCGCCGCCGCCACCCATCTGCCGGGACAGCGAGGCACCCCAGCCGCGCAGTCGCGGCAGCATGTACTGCATCTGCGCGAGGGCGACCTGTGCCTTGCCCTCTCGGGACTTGGCGTGCTGGGCGAAGATGTCGAGGATGAGGGCGGTCCGGTCGACCACCTTCACCTTGACGACGTCCTCGAGGGCGATGAGCTGGCCGGGGCTGAGCTCGCCGTCGCAGACGACGGTGTCGGCACCGCTCTCCATGACGATGTCACGCAGCTCGCGCGCCTTGCCCGAACCGATGAAGGTGGCCGGGTCCGGCTTGTCGCGGCGCTGGATCACGCCGTCGAGTACGAGAGCACCTGCGGTCTCGGCGAGGGCGGCGAGCTCCGCGAGGGAGTTCTCCGCGTCGTTCACCGTGCCGGAGGTCCAGACACCGACGAGAACGACGCGCTCCAGGCGCAGCTGCCGGTACTCGACCTCGGTGACGTCTTCGAGCTCGGTGGAGAGGCCGGCGACGCGGCGCAGGGCCGCGCGCTCCGAGCGTTCGAGCTGCTCGCCGTCCCGGTCTCCGTCGATCTCGTGGCTCCAGGCGACGTCCTCTTCCATCAGGGCATCGGCCCGAAGGCTCTCGGTGAAGCTCTGCGAGTCCCGCACGTCCTGTGCGTCCCGCGCGTCCTGGGAAGGGGAAGAGGAGGTCATTGGATCCTTACGTCGATTCGAATAGCACTGGCACGTGAACACGCACGTTAACTGTCACGTCCAACGTGTCACACCGCCGGGGGATTCCCCGAACGGCCTCGTCGATGGTGACATGCCCGTTCCTCACCGGTCACACGCTTTATTTGCGGGACGCGGCCGGGGTGCTCCACTCCGGGTGCCCGGGCATCGCCGGCGTGGTCTTGCCGTACAGCCAGGGCTCGAAGAAGGCCCCGAGGTCCCGGCCGGCCTCCTGCGAGGCCAGGCGTACGAAGTCCGCCGTGCCCGCGACGCCGTCCCGGTACTGCGACACCCAGCGCCGCTCCAGCCGGTCGAAGGCCTCGGTGCCGATCTCCTGCCGCAGCGCGTAGAGGATCAGCGCGGACCCGTCGTAGACCACCGGCCGGAAGAGCCCGATCTTCTCGCCGGGCGCGGCGGGCTTCGGGGCCGCCGGGGGGCCGCCCGCCGCCCGCCACTGGTCGGAGCGCTGGTACGCCTCGCGCATGCGCCGCTCCAGGGAGTACTTGCCGAGCCCGTCCGCGTACAGGGCCTCGTACCAGGTGGCGTGTCCTTCGTTGAGCCACAGGTCGGACCAGGTCAGCGGGGTGACGCTGTCGCCGAACCACTGGTGGGCGAGCTCGTGGACCATCACGGACTCGACGTACCACTCGGGGTAGCCCTCGCCCGCGAACAGGCTGTGCTCGAAGAGCGAGAGGGTCTGGGTCTCCAGCTCGAAGCCGGTCGTCGCCCGCGCGATCAGGACCCCGTAGTTCTCGAAGGGGTAGCGGCCGACCCGCTCCTCCATCCACGCGATGTGCCCCGCGGTCTTCTTCAGCCAGGGGTCCAGCCGTTCCCGGTCCGCGGCGGGGACCACGTCGCGCAGCGGCAGCCCGTGCGGGCCGGTGCCGTGCACGACGGCGGACCGGCCCACCGAGACCTGGGCCAGTTCGGTGGCCATGGGGTGCCGGGTCCGGTACGTCCACGTCTTCGAGGAGCCGAGGCGCATCGTGGGGATCACCTGCACCCCGTTGGCGACGGCCGTGAGCTCGGGCGGTGCGGTGATCCGGAAGGTGAACAAGGCCTTGTCGGCGGGGTGGTCGTTGCAGGGGAACACGCGGTGGGCGGCGTCCGCCTGGTTGGCCATGGCCAGGCCGTCCTCGGTGGGCACCCAGCCGCCGTCCCCGCGTCCGCGCGGGTCGCTGGTGTGGCGGACGGTGATGTGGAGCGGCCCGTTGTCCGGCACCGCCCGCGCGGGGGTCAGCACGAGGTCCTCCCCCACGCTCTCGAACCCGGCCGGCTCCCCGTTGACCTCGGCGGACGCCACCTTGCCGTGGGTGAAGTCCAGGTTGATCCGCTCCAGCGGCTCCAGCGCACGGGCGTCGATGACGGTGACCGCGTCGAGCGGGCTCCGGTTGTCCTTGTACGCGAAGGACAGGTCGTACGAGAGCACGTCGTACCCGGGGTTCCCGAGCTCGGGGAACAGCGGGTCGCCGATGCCCAGCGGCTTCGGCGGGGGCAGTACGGCGGCGACGAGGGTCAGGGAGGCCGCGGCGAGCAGAGCGGCGCGCAGGCGGGGGGAGGAGAGCTGCATCCACCACCGCTTACCAGCGCCCGACGCACGGCCGCGTACGGCGCGCGACGTTTCCACCCGAACGGGACCTTCCGGGGCCGTCCCGGCCTACGCCGCACTGACGCCGGGGTGAGGGCGGACCGGTGCCCGGGCAAGGGCGGGCCGACGCCTGAGCGAGGCTCCGGCGGCCTCTGAGCGACCTCCGGGCACACGACCGAGCGAGGTCCGGGCGCTGTACGGGCGGCTTTCGGCGCTCCCTCGGGAGGGCGGGGTCCTACGCCCGGCGCACGTCGTACACGCCCGGCACGTCCCGCATGGCGCGCATCAGCGCGGGCAGCCCGGTGGCGTCCGGCAGCTGCAGGGTGTAGGAGTGCCGGACCCGCTGCTCGACCGGAGGTTCCACGGTCGCGGAGACCACCTCGACCCCCTCGCGGGCGATGGCCTCGGTGAGGTCGGCCAGCAGGTGCGGGCGGCCGAACGATTCGGCGAGCAGGGTGACCCGGCAGTCGGCCGTGGCCCGCCAGTGCACGGCGACGGAAGTGCGCCCCACGGCGCGCATCTGCGCCACCGCCGCGCAGTGGATGCGGTGGACGGTGACGGCCCCGCCGCGGACCAGGAAGCCGGCGACGGCGTCGGGCGGCACCGGGGTGCAACACCCGGCGAGCCGCACGGTGGCGTCCGGCAGGTCGGCGACCGCGTTGCCGCCGCCGCCCCTGGCGCCGACCACCGAGAGCGGCGCCCGCGCGGCAGAGGTGGTGGACATCGCCCGGTCGGGATGGGATTCGAGCCAGCTGCTGATGGCGATCCGGGCGGCCGGGGTCCGCGCGTGGTCCAGCCATTCGGCGGCCGGTCCCGAGGAGGCGTCCTGCGCGAGCAGCAGCTGCACGGTGTCGCCGTCGGACAGTGGGGAGGACAGGGAGGCGAGACGCCCGTTGACGCGGGCGCCGATACAGCCGTGGGCCGCCTCGCCGTGCTGGGCGTAGGCGGCGTCGATGCAGCTGGCCCCGGCGGGCAGGCCCAGCGTGCCCCCGTCGGCCCGGAACACGGTGATCTCCCGGTCCTGGGCCAGCTCCTCGCGGAGCACGCTCCAGAAGGTGTCGGGGTCGGGCGCGGACTGCTGCCAGTCGAGCAGCCGGGACAGCCAGCCGGGCCGGGTGGGGTCCACCCGCTCCTCGTCGGGGTCGGCAGCCGTGTCGGGCGTCGCGGTGACGTACGGGTTGCCGAGCGCCACCACGCCGGCCTCCGCGACGCGGTGCATCTGCCGGGTCCGCACGATGACCTCGGCCACGTAGCCCTCGGGCGTGGCGACGGCGGTGTGCAGCGACTGGTAGAGGTTGAACTTCGGGGTGGCGATGAAGTCCTTGAACTCCGAGACGACCGGGGTGAAGCAGGTGTGCAGCTCCCCGAGCACCCCGTAGCAGTCGGCGTTCTCGCCGACGAGGACGAGGATGCGGCCGAAGTCGGAGCCGCGCAGCTCGCCGCGCGTCCGGGCGATCCGGTGCACGGAGACGAAGTGCCGCGGCCGGACCAGTACCTCGGCGGCGATGCCGGCGTCGCGCAGGACGGCCCGTACGGAGTCGGCGATGGCGGGCAGCGGGTCGCGTTCCCCGGCGTGCGCCGCGATGAGCGCGCGGGTGCTCTCGTACTCCTCGGGGTGCAGGATCGCGAAGACGAGGTCTTCCAGCTCGGTCTTCAGGGCCTGGACGCCGAGCCGTTCGGCCAGCGGGATGAGGACGTCGCGGGTGACCTTGGCGATGCGGGCCTGTTTCTCGGGGCGCATCACGCCCAGGGTGCGCATGTTGTGCAGCCGGTCGGCGAGTTTGATGGACATGACGCGGACGTCGTTGCCGGTGGCGACGAGCATCTTGCGGAACGTCTCGGGTTCGGCGGCGGCGCCGTAGTCGATCTTCTCGACCTTGGTGACCCCGTCGACGATGAAGCAGACCTCGTCGCCGAACTCCGCACGGACCTGATCGAGGGTCACCTCGGTGTCCTCGACGGTGTCGTGGAGCAGAGAGGCCGTCAAGGTCGTGGTCTCGGCGCCGAGTTCGGCGAGGATCAGGGTGACGGCGAGCGGATGTGTGATGTACGGCTCACCACTTTTTCGCATCTGACCGCGGTGTGAGGTCTCCGCGAGGAGGTAGGCCCTTCGCAGAAGGGACAGATCGGCGTCCGGATGGTGGGCGCGGTGGGCCTCGGCGACGTGCCCGATGGCGTCCGGAAGCCGGTCCCGGGACGTGGGCCCGAGCAGGGCCGCGCGCCCGAGCCGGCGCAGATCGAGCCTGGTCCGGCCCCGTCTGCGGAGCTCAGGGCGCGCTTCGGGGTGTGCTTCGGGGTTCGTGGCCTCTGCACTCATGGGCACCTCCGGCGGCTTCGACCGGCGGTGGCGGGCATGGGGTGAGCCCTCAGGGCCGGTGCCTGATGTTACCGACCCCACCACGTGGCGCAGTCCACCTCTCGCTCAGCGTGAAACGGATCACCCATTAGAGGGAAGCTTCAGGCGAAAGCCGTTTCGGTGAGCCAGGCCTCGTCGAACTCGCCCGCGGCCACGATCACGGCCGGTCCGGTCATGTCGATCTGCCCGTCGGGGTGTTCCGTGATGTGCAGGGTTCCGCCCGGGAGGTCGACGGTGTACGTGACCGGTGCGCCGGTGACGGCCGGGTCCACGCCGTCGCGGCGGATGGTGGCCACGGCGACGGCGCAGGCGCCGGTGCCGCAGGAGCGGGTCTCGCCGGAGCCGCGCTCGTGGACGCGCATGGCGACGTGCCGGGGGCCTCGGTCGACGACGAACTCGACATTGACACCCGTCGGGTAGGTGGACGCCGGGCTGAAGGGCGGGGCGGTGTAGAGGGTCCCGGCGTCGTCGAGGCTCTCAACGAAGGCCACGGCGTGCGGGTTCCCCATGTTCACGTTGCGCGCGGGCCAGCTCCTGGAGCCGACGCTGACCGTGACCTCGCCCTCGGGGAGTTCGGCGCGGCCCATGGAGACGGTGACGTCGCCGGTCTTGTCCAGGTGGACCCGCTTGATCCCGCCCCGGGTGGCGACGGCCAGGTCCCCGGGCTCGACGTGGCCGGCGTACTGGAGGTAGCGCGCGAAGACGCGCACGCCGTTGCCGCACATCTCGGCGATGGAGCCGTCGCTGTTGCGGTAGTCCATGAACCACTCCGCCTCGCCGGCGAGGTGTGCCGCCTCCGGGTGCGCGGCGGACCGGACGACGTGCAGGACGCCGTCCGCGCCGATGCCGGCCCGCCGGTCGCACAACTTCGCGACCGCGGACGCGGGCAGTTCGATGGCGTTGTCCGGGTCCGGGACGATCACGAAGTCGTTCTCGGTGCCGTGGCCCTTGAGGAAGGAGAGAGTGCGCTGCGTCACCCGCCCATGGTACCGAGGCCCAGCTCAGCGGCGCCGTGCGGTCCAGTACGCGGACCCCGGCGGGGGGCCGGTCAGCGCAGCCGGGCGACCCGGTACACGGCCAGGCTGACGACGGCCAGCGCGATCACGGCGTACAGCGCGACCATGCGCCAGTCCGGGCGGCGGCCGCTCCCCCGGGCCGGGAGCCCGGGCCACGTGTAGCCGACCCGTCGGGCGGCCATCATGCCCCAGCCTCCGGCGCAGCAGCTGATCAGGAAGCCGAGCATGGCGACCACGGCTCCGCCGTCGCCGAACTCGAAGGCGAGCGGGAAGGCGAACATCAGGGAGCCGGCGGTGCCGAGCATGACGATGGGGGCGATCTGCCACACGCGCAGGCGGCGCTGCGGGCGCAGTTCGACTTCGAACTCGGGGCCCGCGGCCGCCTCCGCCTCGGCGGTGTCCGGGGTGTCCGGGCCGTCGGGCGTCAGCCGCGCGGGATCCGCGGGCAGCCCGAGGCCTGCGGGCCCGTCCGTACCGCCGAGAAGCGTCGGATCCGCTTCCCGGCGGGTGTCGTCCCGCCCGGTGTCGCGAGGGCCGGCCTCCATCGCCACGCGCCCTCCCCACTCGGACTCAGTGCGCCGCCATTCACCGCAGGTGACCGCACCCGCTGAAGTTTGATGATGGCACGCCCCCGGCCCCGCAACCGGCGCCCGGTGCGTCCCGATGCCATCACGTGATCAGGCTGTGACCGCTCGTTCGACCAACGACTGCGCGAGTCCGGGGAGTTCCCCCCGGTCGGCGGCGGCTCCGCTGAGCCAGTGCACGCGCGGGTCGCGGCGGAACCAGGAGTCCTGACGGCGGGCGAACCGCTTGGTCGCCCGGACGGTCTCCGCCCTGGCCTCGTCCTCGGTGCACTCCCCGGCGAGCGCGGCGAGCACCTGCTGGTAGCCGAGCGCCCTGGAAGCGGTGATTCCGTCGCGCAGCCCGCGGGCCTCCAGCGCGCGGACCTCGTCCACCAGCCCGGCTTCCCACATCCGGTCCACGCGCAGTGCGATCCGCTCGTCGAGCTCCGGCCGGGCGACGTCGACGCCGATCTGCACGGTGTCGTAGACGGACTCGTGGCCGGGCAGATTGGCGGTGAAGGGGCGTCCGGTGATCTCGATGACCTCCAGCGCGCGGACGATGCGGCGGCCGTTGCTGGGCAGGATGGCCCGGGCTGCGGCCGGGTCGGCGGCGGCGAGGCGGGCGTGCAGGGCGCCGGAGCCGCGCAGCGTGAGCTCGTCCTCCAGCCGGGCACGGACGTCGGGGTCGGTGCCGGGGAACTCCATGACGTCCAGGGCGCCCCGGACGTACAGGCCGGAGCCGCCGACGAGGACGGGCGTGCGGCCCTCGGCGAGCAGTTTGTCGATCTCCAGGCGGGCCAGGCGCTGGTACTCGGCCACGTTGGCGGTGTCGGTGACGTCCCAGATGTCGAGGAGGTGGTGCGGGACCCCGCCGCGCTCCTCGGTCGTCAGCTTGGCGGTGCCGATGTCCATCCCCCGGTACAGCTGCATGGAGTCGGCGTTGACGACTTCGCCGTCGAATCGGCGGGCCAGGGCGACGCCCAGGTCTGACTTTCCCGCCGCGGTGGGACCGACGACGGCGATGACCCGCGGGGCGGGGGCTGCTTTCCTCACCGCCCCAGTCTCGCAGCCCACGGTCAAGACACGTTCATGTACCCGATCGAGTTACGTGACGGGGCGCGGACGGGGTCGTTGCCCTGGCGAGGTTCCGGCCCGGCATGCGCCCTGCGTACGCCCGGCGGAGGCCGGCCCGGCCAAGGCGGAACTTCACTCACACGAGTAGCGTTAGGGGAGTAGAGATGGGCGTTTTCGATCGGTTTTTTCGTCGTAAGGAAGAGGCCGCGACCGAGGAGGTCGCTGCCGAGGCCCTGACGGCGGAGTCCGGTGCGGCCGAAGAGGCCGAGGCCGGGCCGGCTGTTGCGGAGGCCCCGGCGACGGAAGCCGTGGAGATCCCGAAGCAGCAGTCGGCCGAGGTGGTCGCGGACAGCGAGGCCGGCGAGGGCGCCCGCACGTAGCGACCGCCAACGGAAGGTGACCCATGGGCCTGCTGGACAATCTGAAGGCCAAGCTCGCTCCGGCGAAGGAGAAGGTCGAGGGCCTCGCGCAACAGCACGAGGGCAAGATCGGCGAGGGTCTGGACAAGGTGGCCAAGGCCGTGGACTCCAAGACTCACGGCAAGTACAGCGACCGGATCTCGAGCGGTACGGGCAAGGCGAAGGACGCCCTGGGCAAGATCGCGCACAAGGACGCCCCTGGCGGTACGACGCCGCCGACCACCTCCTGACGCGCTTCCGGAAGGGGCGCGGGACCAACGGCTGCCGCCGGTCCCGCGCCCCTTCGGCGTCTGCGGAAGGCCTCCGGGCCCGCGGCTACGACCAGGCGGCCACGAAGTAGCCGACCCCGTACGGCGCGTCCTCGTACAGCAGGCGGCCTTCGAGGCCCGCGCCCTCGGCGGCGCCCGCCAGCACCTGCCAGGGGGCCCGGCCGGCGGCCTGGAGTTCGGCCGCGAGCTCGGCGTCCAGCACGGCGAGGGCGTCCGTGTCGGCAGCCCCCAGGGCGCGGGCGGCGGCCGCGTCGAAGCCGGCGGCGCGCTCGTCGAGGTATCCGGGGGCCTTCAAGGTCCGTCGCGCGCTGCCGTCACCCATGACGAGCAGGGCGACCCGGGCGGCGCGAGCGGCGAGCTCCCGGCCGGTCTCCAGGCAGCGCGCGGTGTCCGTCGATTCCCCTACGCCCAGCCCCTCGAGGGGGGCGGCGCCCCACCGCGCGTGCCGCAGCAGCCAGGCGCCGACGGCGAGCGAGGGGGGCAGCAGGCGCGGCCCCTCCTCGCCCTCCCCGAGCTGTACGTCGCTCTCGACGCCGAAGCCGCGGAAGCTGCCGCGGGCGCCCTGCGGGTAGGGGCCGCGGTGGTCCTGGTCGGCGGCGCCGATCACGACCAGCAGGTCGGGCCGTGAGGCGGCGAGCACCGCCAGCGCGTCGGAGCAGGCGGTGCGGGCGTCGCCGAGTTCGGCGGCGGCCCCCACGGCGACCTCCGGCACGAGCAGGGGCGGGGCGGGACAGACGGCAGCGGCTACGAGCATGATCCGCAGCCTAACGCCAGCGCGGCTCGGGCGGGGCGGCCGTGCGGTGCCGCCCGGGCGCCGTCGCCGCCCGTGCCTCGGGCGCCCGCGGAGCCGGATCCGGGGCGCCGGGTGGCTTCCTGGCGCCTTCCGGCCCTGGGCTCGGCCCCGGATCCCACGCCGCGAACGCCGGCGGGGCCGGATTCGGCTCAGCCCTGCGGCACCGCGCAGCCGGACGTGGTGGCCGGGAGGGGAGCCGGGACCCCGAGGGTGGGGATGCCGAGCATGACGCCCGCGGGCTGGGCCGGGGCGGCGTTGCGCTTCTGCCAGGCGTCGCCGGCGCGGGTGCGGCGCACGGTCAGCGTCGGGCCCTCGGCCAGGAGGTGGTGCGGGGCCGCGTAGGTGATGTCGACGGTGACGACGTCGCCCGGGCGGACCTCCGCCTCCGGCTTCGTGAAGTGGACCAGGCGGTTGTCGGGGGCGCGACCGGAGAGGCGGTGCGTGGCGCCGTCCTTGCGGCCCTCGCCCTCCGCGACCATGACCTCCAGCGTCCGGCCGACCTGCTTCTTGTTCTCCTCCCAGGAGATCTCCTCCTGGAGGGCGACGAGGCGCATGTAGCGGTCCTGCACGACCTCCTTGGGGATCTGCCCGTCCATGTCGGCGGCGGGGGTGCCGGGCCGCTTGGAGTACTGGAAGGTGAAGGCGTTCGCGAAGCGGGCCTCGCGCACCGTGTGCATCGTCTGCTGGAAGTCCTCCTCCGTCTCACCGGGGAAGCCCACGATGATGTCGGTGGAGATCGCGGCGTGCGGGATCGCGGCGCGGACCTTCTCGATGATGCCGAGGAAGCGCTCCTGCCGGTACGAGCGGCGCATCGCCTTGAGGATCGGGTCCGATCCGGACTGCAGCGGCATGTGCAGCTGCGGCATCACGTTGGGGGTCTCGGCCATCGCCGCGATCACGTCGTCCGTGAAGTCGCGCGGGTGCGGGGAGGTGAAGCGGACGCGCTCCAGGCCCTCGATCTGGCCGCAGGCGCGCAGCAGCTTGCTGAAGGCCTCGCGGTCGCCCAGGTCGGAGCCGTACGCGTTCACGTTCTGGCCGAGCAGGGTGATCTCCGAGACGCCCTCGGCGACCAGGGCCTCCACCTCGGCGAGGATGTCGCCGGGCCGGCGGTCCTCCTCCTTGCCGCGCAGCGCGGGGACGATGCAGAAGGTGCAGGTGTTATTGCAGCCGACGGAGATCGAGACCCACGCGGCGTACGCGGACTCGCGGCGGGTCGGGAGCGTGGAGGGGAACGCCTCCAGCGACTCGGCGATCTCGACCTGCGCCTCTTCCTGGATGCGGGCGCGCTCCAGGAGCACGGGGAGCTTGCCGATGTTGTGCGTGCCGAAGACGACGTCGACCCAGGGGGCCTTCTTGACGATCGTGTCGCGGTCCTTCTGGGCGAGGCAGCCGCCGACGGCGATCTGCATGCCGGGGCGCTTCGTCTTCATCGGGGCCAGCCGGCCCAGGTTGCCGTACAGCTTGTTGTCGGCGTTCTCGCGGACCGCGCAGGTGTTGAAGACCACGACGTCGGCGTCGCCGTCGGAGCCCTCGGGCGCCCGGACGTAGCCGGCGTCCTCCAGCAGACCGGAGAGCCGCTCGGAGTCGTGCACGTTCATCTGGCACCCGTAGGTGCGCACCTCGTAGCTTCGCTTCTCGTCCACTGCCTGGCTCCGGTCGCTGCTGGTCATGCACCAAGGGTAGGCGGTACCCGGGAGCCCTCTCTCCCGCGTGCGACCGGCCGCGGCAGGGCGGCCTGGGACCGGGGCGGGTGCGCGGGCGGCCCGCGCCGTGACAGGACGGCGGACGGATGGCAGGATCGCGGGCATGCCTCTCGTACCGCCCCGGATCAGCAGGCGCCACGCCCTGCGGGTCCTGGTGGCCGTACTCGCCGTGCTCGGCGTCCTGACCTGGTGGCTCAAGCCCTTCGGGGAGCCGGAACCGCAGGGCGAGCTGACCTTCAGCACGGGCGCGCGGACCGGGGTCTACCACCGCTACGGACAGCTGCTGCAGCAGGCGCTCGGGCGGGACGTGCCCGGGGTGGACGTGCGGCTGGAGACCAGCGAGGGATCGCAGGAGAACCTGAAGCGGGTGGCCTCCGGTGAGGCGGACTTCACGGTGGCGACGGCGGACGCGGTCGCCAAGTACCGGCTCGACGGGAAGCCGCGCGCGGACCTGCTGCGCGGGGTCGCCCGGCTGTACGACGACTACGTGCAGCTGGTGGTGCCGGCCGACTCCCCAGTGCAGTCGGCCCGGGACCTGCGGGGCAAGCGGGTCGCGATCGGCCAGCCGGGGTCCGGGGTGCGGCTCGTCTCGGAGCGGCTGCTCACGGCGGCCGAGCTGGACCCGGTGCTCGACATCACGCCGGTGTCCATCGGCATCGACACGATGCCGGGCGAACTGGAGGCCGGCCGGATCGACGCCTTCTTCTGGTCCGGCGGCCTGCCGACGAACGCCGTGCGCGAGCTGTCGGAGCGGTTCCAGATCCGCCTCGTGCAGCTCGGCGACCTGGTGGAGCAGCTGCAGGAGAGCGGCAGCCCGGCGCGCCACTACCGGACGGCGGTCATGCCGCAGGACGCGTACGCGCGGGCCCGCAACACCAGCGCGGTGACGACCCTGGCCGTGCCGAACCTGCTGGTGACCACGGCCGAGACGGACCCCGCCCTGACCGAGCAGCTGACGCGGACGGTGATCCTCAGCCGCGACCTGGTCGGGCGCGAGGTCCACGCGGCGCAGCTGGTGGACCTGCGGACGGCGATCTACACCGATCCCCTGAAGCTGCACGAGGGTGCGGGCCGGTACTACCGGTCGGTCAAACCCTGACGTTCCCTGCGAGGGCGAGAGCGAGACGGCCGGGCCTGCGAGGGCGAGACCGAGGCGGCCGGGGCCCTACGGGGTGGGGGACGACGGCAGCAGCATCGTCGCCGCGGCGGCGGCGCCGATCAGGCCCGCGTGAGTGCCCAGGGTCGCCGGGACCACCTGCAGCTCCTTGACGAAGGAGAGCGTGGCGTAGGCCGCGAGGTGGGTGCGGATCGGGGCGAACAGGATGTCGCCGGAGGCGGCGACCCCGCCGCCGATGACGGCGATGTCCGTTTCGACGAGGGTCGCGGTGGCGGCGATGGCGGCGGCCAGCGCACGGCCCGCGCGGTCGAAGGCGGCCAGGGCGATCGGGTCGCCCGCGGCGGCGGCCGCGGCCACGCCGGCGGCCGAGGCGTCCCGCGCGCTCCCCGTGCCGTTCCCGTTGCTCGCGCCGGCCTGAGGGGTCCAGCCCTGGTCCCGGGCCCAGCGGGCGATCGCCGTACCGGAGGCGATCGACTCGACGCAGCCGCGGCTGCCGCAGACGCACGGTTCGCCGTCGAAGGCCACGCTCATGTGGCCGATGTGGCCCGCGTTGCCCGTGGGGCCGGGGTGCAGCTGGTTGTTCAGGATGAGGCCGCCGCCCACGCCCGTGGAGACGACCATGCAGAGCGCGTTCGCGTGCCCCCGGGCCGCGCCCAGCCAGTGCTCGGCGGCGGTCATCGCCACGCCGTCCCCGGCCAGTACGGTCGGCAGCCCGGCCCCGCGCGCCGCGAGCTCCGCCGCCACCCGGGCCTGGACCGGGAACTCCCGCCACGCCCCGATGTTCACCGGGCTGACCGTGCCGCGGGAGGTGTCCACAGGGCCGGCGCTGCCGATCCCGCAGCGGACCGCCGAGGCCCACAGCGGGGAGCCGGACAGGTCGTCGACGACCTCGGTCACCGCCGCCATGACACCCTCCGCGTCCACTCCCCGCGGGGTCGTCCGGCGGGTGGTGGCGGTCATCGTGCCGTCGGGGTGCACCAGCGCGCCGGCGATCTTCGTGCCGCCGATGTCGATCGCCACCGTCAGGCCGGCGGCCGCGGCGGCTGCGCGCGGTGCGGGGAAGGGGGCGGTGGGGGTGATCACGGTGGCGGCTCCAGGAAGGGTTCAGGATTCAGTATGCGCGGGGGCGGCGCCGTGCTCTCGCGAGGCTCCAGCCGCGGCTGCTCGCTGATGCGGACCCCGGGCGGCCCGCCCGCGAGGACGGCGAGGAGCTCCTCGGCGGCGAGCCGGCCGAAGCCGGCGGTGTCGCGCACGAGGGCGGTGAGCCGGGGATGGGTGACCCGGCAGAGCGCGGAGTCGTCCCAGGCCACGACCGAGAGCCGGCCCGGTACGGGGATGCCCAGCTCGGCGGCGACCGCGCTCCCGGCGACGGCCATCACGTCGTTGTCGTAGACGAGTGCGGTGGGCGGCTGCGGCTCGGCGAGGACCCGGCGGGTGGCCGCCGCGCCCTCGGCGTCGGAGTAGTCGGTGACCACCGAGCGCACCTGGTCGGGGCCGAGTCCGCGCCGCGCGGCCTCGGTCCGCAGGGAGTCCATCCGCCGGACGGTGTGGGCGAGGCCCGGGAGCCCGGCGATGTGGACGATCCGGCGGTGGCCCAGCCCGTGGAGGTGGTCCAGGACCTGGGCCATGGCCCCGGCGTCGTCGGCCCGTACGCAGGAGACCGCCGCGGGTTCGGGGACCTCCGGGGCCGGTGAGGGACGGTCGGCGGCCTCGGGCTCGCCGATGGTGACGGCGGGCAGGCCCAGCGCCCCGAGGAGTGCCGGGCGCGGGTCCCGCATGCGCGGGTCGACGACGAGGACCCCGTCGACCCGCCGTTCGGCCCACCAGCGCCGGTAGAGCGCGCATTCGGCGTCGATGTCCTCGACGACCTGGAACAGCAGCGCGGTCCGGGCGGCGGAGAGGACCTCCTGGATGCCGGAGACGAGCTGGAGGAAGAAGGACTCGACGCCGAGCGTGTGCGCGGGCCGGGCGAGGACCAGTCCGACGGCTCCAGACCGTTCGCCGGAGAGGGCGCGGGCGGCGCTGTTGGGCTGCCAGCCGAGTTCCTCGGCGACGCGGCGGATCCGGGCCCGGGTGTCCTGCGAGACGCCGGGCCGGTCGTTGAGCGCGAACGACACGGCGCTCTCCGACACCCCGGCCTGCCGGGCGATGTCCTTGATCGTGGGTCTGCGGGCCATGACCTGTCTCATTCGTCCTTCGGGTGCGTCACGCGTGGCGGAATACGGAGAGCAATGGCCGGACCGTACGCGATCCTGCCCTGGCAGGCGGCCTTGACCGCGATCCAGTACTCCCCAGGAGGGGTGTCGAGCGGCGGCCGCACCTCGAACTCCACCTCGACCGGCCCGTCCGCCGGTACGCGCAGGGGCAGCGCGGCGGGGGCCGTCAACTGCCAGGTGCCGTACGGGGAGACGGCGTAGGCGCGGCCCGTCAGCGCGCTGCGGACGCCGGTGCTGCCGATCCGGGCCCGTACGAGGCCCCGCGCGCCGGGGGCGACGACGACCTGCGGGTCGGGCGCCTCGACCCACAGCCCGGGGGACCCCGCCGACCGCGCCGAGCTGCGCGCCCCGCCGCCGCGCGCCGGATCTGCCTCGAACGGCAGCTCGGCGAGGGGGCGCCCGTCGGGGGTGGCGACCCGGGCGGTGGCGGCCAGCAGCTCGCCGGGCGCGGCGGCCCCCGTGCCGACGGCGACCTCGGCAGTGGTCGTGCCCTTCGCGCCTGCGCCTGCGCCTGTGCGCGCGCCTGCGTCCGTGTCGGTGTCCGTGTCCGTGCGCAGGATGCGCGGGTGCGGGGTGGTGAGGCCCTCGCCGTGGACGGTGACGTACAGCGGGCCGGCCGGACGCTCCCTGCGGATGCGCACGCGGACCACCTGCGCGGGCGCTTCCGGCGGCCCGGTGAAGAGGGCCGGAGTGGTGACCGCCGTGACCGAAATACCGCTGTCCATTTCCACGCGCTTCCCTGTGGCCAGCCATAACTAAACCGCATTAGTTCCCTCAGGGTCCAGCGAACAGAACCCTTGTGTCAACTGCACTGAAGCGCATAAGTAGCCGGGGCTGGGGCCCTGTTGACTTTCCTCATCCCCACCGGCAGGTTGGGGCCCCATCCGGTGAATTCCCCCAGAACTCCAGGACGCCCTGTGCACGATGACGCGCTCCGCTTCGGCGCCAACTACACGCCGGCCCGCGGCTGGTTCCACCACTGGCTGGACTTCGACCTCGACGAGGTCAGGGCCGACCTCGACTCGATCGCCGCGCTCGGGCTGGACCACGTCCGCGTGTTCCCGCTGTGGCCGGTCTTCCAGCCGAACCGGACGCTGATCCGGCCGCGCGCCGTGGAACAGCTCGTCGCGCTCGCGGACGCGGCCGCCGAACGCGGGCTCGACGTCAACGTGGACGGTCTGCAGGGCCACTTGTCGAGCTTCGACTTCCTGCCCGCCTGGACCCGGACCTGGCACCGGCGCAACCTCTTCACCGACCCGGAGGCGGTCGTCGGGCAGCAGGAGTACCTGCGCACGCTGGCGGGCGCGCTCGCCGACCGGCCGAACTTCCTGGGCATGACCGTCGGCAACGAGATCAACCAGTTCTCCGACGCCCCGCACCCCGACCCCGACCGGATCACCCGGGACCAGGCCTCCCGCTGGCTGGAGCGGACGCTCGCCGCCTGCGAGCAGGGCGCGCCGGGGCGGATGCACCTGCACGCCGAGTACGACGCCGCCTGGTACCAGGACGGGCACCCCTTCACGCCGGCCCAGGCGGCCCGGCTGGGCGCGGCCACCGCCGTGCACTCCTGGGTGTTCAACGGCACCGCGCAGCGCCACGGCGGGAGCGGGACCGCGACCGAGCACCACGCCGCGTACCTCATCGAGCTCTCAAAGGCCTGGGCCCTCGACCCGCACCGCCCGGTGTGGCTCCAGGAGGTCGGCGCCCCGGCGCCGCTGATCCGGCCGGAGCACGCGGCGCGGTTCACCGAGGCCACCGTCACGAACGCGCTGGACTGCCCGGACCTGTGGGGCGTGACCTGGTGGTGCTCGCACGACGTGTCCCGGGAGCTCGCGGACTTCCCGGAGCTGGAGTACGGCCTCGGCCTGCTCACCAACGACCGCCGGACCAAGCCGGCCGGCGCCGCCGTGGCCCGGATCGCCGAGGAGTGGCGTGGCCGGGCGCACCGCCCGGCCGTGCGCTCCACCGCGCTCGCCGTGGACGTCGGCGGGGCGGAGGAGGCCCCGGGCCGGTCGGTGTGCGCCCCGGGCGGCACGTTCTTCGACGCGTGGGCCGCACTGACGGCCCAGGGGGTGCGCCCCGCGGTGATCCTGGCGGAACTGGCCGAGGACCCGGCCCACCTGGCGGCGCGCGGCATCACCGAGGTGCTGCGCGTGCACGACGTGACCTGACCGATCCCCTCGTGAGGAGCCCCGTATGGCCGAGACCGACGAGACCGGCGAGACCTGCGCGATCAGAGAGACGGGCACCGAAGGCGGCCCCCGTACGCCGGTGGCCGCGCCCGTACGGCCGTCCCGGCGCGCGGTGCTGGCCGCCGGAGCCGGGGCCGCCGCGCTGCTGGGCGCGGCGGGCGAGGCCCCGTACGCCCACGCCGCGCCGGCGCCCGCCGCCCCCGACGCCGCGACGCCGCCGGCCCCGGCCGACCTGGCCCCGTACGCCTCGTACTGGTTCCCGGACACCCTCCCGGCGGGGACCCCCGGCCCCGGGACCGTGTGGCGCTCGCTCCTCCGGTGGAGCCCGGAGCGGGACCCCGATCTGGCCCACAACACCGCGGCCGTGCCCTTGGCCCAGCGGTTCACCCCGGTCCCGGCGCACCGGGACGCCCGGGCCGGCCAGGCCCGCATCGCCTCCCTCGTCTCCTTCGGGCCCACCGCCGGGAACCCCTCCCAGGGCTCCCCGACCGCCGACTACTACGCACTCACGCACTGGGCGTACATCGACGAGCTGGTCTTCTGGGGCGGCTCCGCCGGCGAGGGCATCGTGCTCGCCCCGAACGGGCCCGTGGTCGACGCCGCCCACCGCAACGGGGTCCGGGTGCTGGGCAACGTGTTCCTGCCGCCCGTCGCCTACGGCGGCGACCTCCAGTGGACCCGCGACCTGGTGCAGCGGGACGCCCTCGGCCGGTTCCCGCTCGCGGACAAGCTCGTCCAGGTGGCGCGGACGTACGGCTTCGACGGCTGGTTCGTGAATGCCGAGACGGACGGCGGCGACAGCGCACTCGCCGCCCGGATGCGGGAGTTCCTGCGCGCGCTGCGGGCCGCGGGCGCGCCGCACGGGCTGCGCATCACCTGGTACGACGCCATGAACGCCACCGGGCGGGTGGGCTGGCAGGGCGCCCTCAACCAGCTCAACCAGGAGTTCTTCGAGGACCGGGCCGGGAAGGTCGCGGACACGATGTTCGTGGACTTCCGCTGGACGGCGCAGACCCTGGCGGCGTCGGGCGCGCTCGCCGACCGGCTGGGCCGCTCCCGCCACGAGCTGTGGGCGGCCGTGGACACGGAGTCCCGCGGCTGGGACTCGGCCGTCGCCTGGGACGCGATCATCCCGCGCGACCGCGAGCACGTCGTCAGCTACGGCTTCTACCGGCCCGAGTGGACCCGCAACCACCTCACCGACCGTTCCCCCGGCACGTTCCACCGAGCCGACGACCTGTTCTGGACGGGTGAGTCCCTGGACCCGTCGAAGCCCGCACCCGACTCCGCCTCCGCCCCCGGGTCCGCGTCCGCGTCGGGCTGGCGGGCCCCGGCCACGGCGGTCGCCGACCGGTCCACGGTCACCGGGCTCCCCTTCGCCTGCTCCTTCAACACCGGGCACGGGCTGCGCTGGTACGAGAACGGCCAGGCCGTCTCCGACGCGCCCTGGAACCACCTCGGGCTCCAGGACCGGCTCCCGGGCCGCCGCTGGGTGGTGGACACGGCCGGCGAACGCCCCTCCGTCACCCTGGACTTCGCGGACGCCTGGCGCGGCGGCTCCAGCCTGCTGGTCGCGGGCGCCCTGACCGCCCCGGCGGTCATCGGGCTGCACTCCACGCGGCTGCCGCTGACCCGCGGGAGCGTCCTGGAGCTGGTGCACGCCGGCGGGTCGGGGCCGGTCGCGGTGGAGGTCGGCGTGGCCACCCGCGAGCCCGCCGCCCCCGGCGGGCCGGTCCCGTACACGTGGCTGCCCGCCGGAAGCACGGGCAGCGGGCAGGGCTGGCGCACGGCGCGGGCCGGGCTCGCGCCGCTGGCGGGGAGGACCGCGTACGCCCTGGCCGTACGGATCACCGCGCTCGGGCCGGAGCCGGTGGTGTGGCGGCTCGGCGCCCTGTCGGTGCACGACGCTCCCCGCCCCGGCCGCCCGGCCCCGCCCACCGCGCCGGCCGTCACCGCCTCGGCCCGGCAGGACGGAAAGGCCTGGCTCCGCCTGTCCTGGCGCGCCGCGGCCGGCCCGCACCGGCAGCCGCGCCACTACGAGGTGTCGCGCGTCCTGCCCGACGGCACCCGCCGTTTCCTCGGCGGCACCTGCGGCACCGCCCTCTACCTCCCGGCCGTCCCGCGGGCCGGGCGGGAGCGTGCGGCCGCCTTCGAGGTCCGGGCCGTTGACGAGCTGTACGCGGCCTCGGCCCCGGCACGCACCACGCTCGTCTGGTAGCGGCCGGGCCAGGCCGTCTAGACGCCGTGGGGACCGGTGCGCGGCACCGACACGGTCACCCGCAGCCCGTGCGGCGGGTTCGTCTCGTACGAGAGGGACCCGCCGCCGGCGGCGAGCAGCGCGCGGGAGATCGACAGGCCGAGCCCGGAGCCCTTGATGTTCTGGTGGCGGCCGCTGCGCCAGAAGCGGTCGCCCACGCGGAGCAGCTCCTCCTCGGTGAGGCCGGGTCCGCGGTCGGCGACGACGACGCGGACGACGCGCCCCTCGGCGGCGACCGAGACCTCGACCTCCTCACCCTCGGGGGTGAACTTGAGGGCGTTGTCGATGACGGCGTCGAGCGCGCTGGACAGGGCGATGGGGTCGGCCCAGCCGGTGACGGCGGTCCGGCCCGTCTCGATGAGGCCTACGCCCTTCTCCTCCGCGTACGGGCGCCACGCGGCGACCCGCTCGGCCGTCAGCGCCCCGATGTCGGTGAGGCTGATCTCGGCGGAGGCGTGCTCGGCCAGCGCCAGGTCCAGGAGATCGTCCAGCACCTGGGTCAGGCGCTTGCCCTCGGTGCGTACGGAGGCGATCTCCTCGTTGCCCTCGGGCAGTTCGAGGGCGAGCAGCTCGATCCGCAGGAGCAGCGCCGCGAGCGGGTTGCGCAGCTGGTGGGAGGCGTCGGCGACGAACGCCCGCTGTTGCTCCAGTACCTCTTCGACGTTGTCGGCCATCTCGTTGAACGAACGGGCCAGGCGTTGGAGTTCCGGGGGCCCGCCGGCGGCCGCGACGCGCGAGTTCATCCGTCCGGTGGCGATGCCGTGGGCGGCCGCGTCCAGGGTCTGCACGGGCTTGAGCACCCAGCTGGTGAGCTTCAGGGCGGCGCCGAAGGCGACCAGCATGGCGGCGGCGAGGCCGCCCGCGATGAGCAGCCAGCCCTGCAGGATCCGGCCGCGCATCAGGTCGGTCGGGGAGTCGGTGGCGACGACCGCGACCACGTCGCCGTCGAGGACGACCGGGGAGACGACGAGCAGCCGGCCGTCGGTCTGCCAGGGCCACACCTGCGGCGGGTCGTGGCTGCGCCGGCCGGCGAGGGCCTCCTCGAAGGCGCGGCGGCCCTCGCCGGACTCCGGGAGCTGCCACCAGCTGGGCGAGCGGGCCATGTCGTTGTCGTCGCGGTAGAAGATGCCGACGCGGATGCCGTACAGCTCCTGGTAGCGGGCGAGTTCGACCTGGAGGGTCTCGCGGCGCGCGTCGGCGCCGGTGGATCCGGAGCCCTGGGCGTCGATGACGAGCTGGGCGAGGGCGCCGAACCGGGCGCTGTCGTCGATGCGGTCGACCACCACCCGCTGCTGCTGTCCGGCGGCCAGGCTCACAGCGAGCGGGAAGCCCAGCGCGAGCAGCGTGCCCGCCATCAGGATGACGAGCAGCGGGAGCAATCGGGCGCGCACGGCAGAGGACCCCTAGGGGGCGGTCGGGGCGGACGGAGTGACGAGCCGGTAGCCCACCCCGCGGACGGTTTCGATCAGGGCGGGCATGCGCAGCTTGGAGCGCAGGGAGGCGACGTGGACCTCCAGGGTGCGCCCGGTCCCCTCCCAGCTGGTGCGCCACACCTCGCTGATGATCTGTTCGCGGCGGAAGACGACACCGGGCCGCTGCGCGAGCAGGGCCAGCAGGTCGAACTCCTTGCGGGTGAGCGGCACGTCGGCGCCGTCCACGCTGACCCGGCGGTTGGGCAGCTCGATGCTGACGGGGCCGAGCCGGACCGTGGCGGGCGTACCGGTCCCGGTGGCCGCGGCCTCCTCGGAGGCACCCGTGCGCCGGGCGACGGCGTGGATGCGGGCGAGGAGCTCGCCGGTGTCGTAGGGCTTGACGACGTAGTCGTCGGCACCCATGTTCAGCCCGTGGATGCGGGAGCGTACGTCGGCGCGGGCGGTCACCATGATGACGGGGGTGGCGGTGCGCTTGCGGATCTTGCCGCACACCTCGTATCCGTCCTGGTCGGGCAGGCCGAGGTCGAGCAGGATCACCCCGTAGGGAGACGCGCCGGGCAAGGGCCCGGCGGGCAGCAGCGCCTGCAGGGCTTCCTCGCCGCTGCGGGCGTGGGTGACCTGGAAGCCGTGCCGGGCGAGGATCGCGGACAGGGCGGCGGCGACGTGATCGTCGTCCTCGACGAGCAGCAGTCTCATGGCGTCCCCCTTTCCTCTTCTCGCTCGCGGGCTTCCCCGGGCATGGTCACACGGATGGCCAAAGGGTGGCCATCATGCATACACGCCGATGCGGAGTCCCACGTCAAGGGGGTTCCGCCGCGGCGCGCCTTCCGTTATGCACCCGGTACGCGCCGCGTCCGGCCGCGCCGGGGCCGCGCACGGAGCGTATCCGGGGGAAGCCGGATCGTTATGCTCAATTCTCCCTCAGATGTGATGACGTTGTGGACGTGACGTCACTACTGTCCTCCCAACCGAGGAGGACGGAGCAAGAAGCCGATGAGCGGAGTATCAGTGACCAAGGACGTGCAGGACGCGGCCGGTGCCGCGGACGACCTGGTCGTACTGAGCAACGTCAACAAGCACTTCGGCGCGCTGCACGTGCTTCAGGACGTCGATCTGAGCATTGCCCGCGGTGAGGTAGTCGTCGTGATCGGTCCCTCGGGATCGGGCAAGTCCACGCTGTGCCGGACGATCAACCGTCTGGAGACCATCGACTCGGGCACCATCACGCTCGACGGCAAGGAGCTGCCCTCGGAGGGCAGGGAGCTGGCCCGGCTGCGCGCCGACGTCGGCATGGTCTTCCAGTCGTTCAATCTCTTCGCGCACAAGACGGTGCTGGAGAACGTCATGCTGGGCCAGATCAAGGTCCGCAAGACCGACGGGGCCGCGGCGCGCGAGAAGGCGGTGGCCCTGCTGGACCGGGTGGGCGTCGGCTCGCAGGCCGACAAGTACCCGGCGCAGCTCTCCGGCGGCCAGCAGCAGCGCGTGGCGATCGCCCGGGCGCTGGCCATGGAGCCGAAGGTCATGCTGTTCGACGAGCCGACCTCGGCTCTCGACCCGGAGATGATCAACGAGGTGCTGGAGGTCATGCAGCAGCTCGCCCGTGAGGGGATGACCATGGTGGTCGTCACGCACGAGATGGGCTTCGCCCGCTCTGCCGCCAACCGGGTCGTCTTCATGGCCGACGGAAAGATCGTCGAAGAGGCCACTCCCGAGCAGTTCTTCAGCAACCCGCGCAGTGACCGCGCCAAGGACTTCCTGTCGAAGATCCTGCACCACTGAGGGTCTCGTCTGGTAGTCATCCGTATGCGGATCGCCGCCGGAACGGTTCCTGTCGGCCGCGCGTACGCCGTAAGCGTCGCTCGTCGTTCAACAACGTCTCATCCGAGGGAAGTTCACCATGAAGATCTCCAAGGCCGCTGCGGCCGCGGCCGTCGCCGTAGCCCTTGCCCTGACCGCGACCGCCTGTGGCGGCAGCGAGAAGGACGCCGCCAGTGACGGCGGTGCGTCCGGTGGCGCCAAGACGGACAAGATCGTCGTCGGCATCAAGTACGACCAGCCCGGTCTGGGCCTGAAGACCCCGGACGGCAAGTTCACGGGCTTCGACGTCGACGTCGCCACCTACGTCGCCAAGGAGCTCGGCTACCAGCCGAACCAGATCGAGTTCAAGCAGGCCGTCAGCGCCGAGCGCGAGAACCTGATCAAGAACGGCGACGTGAAGTTCATCGTCGCGACCTACTCGATCAACGACAAGCGCAAGGAGCAGGTCGACTTCGCCGGCCCGTACTTCCTCGCACACCAGGACCTGCTGGTCCGCTCCGACGACACGAGCATCACCAAGGTCGAGGACCTGAACAAGAAGAAGCTCTGCTCGGTCACCGGCTCCACCTCTGCGCAGAACATCAAGAAGACCCTGGCCCCCGAGGCCGACCTGCAGGAGTACCCCGGCTACTCCGACTGCCTCACCGGCCTGGAGAACAAGGCCGTGGACGCGCTGACGACGGACAACTCGATCCTGGCCGGCTACGCCGCGCAGGAGAAGAACAAGGGCAAGTTCAAGCTTGTCGGCCTGAGCATGAGCAACGAGAACTACGGCATCGGTCTGAAGAAGGGCGACAAGGAGCTCCAGACCAAGATCAACGCCGCGCTCAAGAAGATGGTCGAGGACGGCAGCTGGCAGAAGGCCGTGGACGCGAACCTCGGCCCGGCCAACTTCAAGAGCGAGCCTGCCCCGCAGATCACCGAAGGCAGCTGATTCATCGGTGAGGAGCGTCGCCGCCCGCCTGCCGCGGGCGGCGGCGCACCTCACCGGCCATCCTGGGGAGAGCGCAGGGCATCGTGTTCGATTTTCTTGATTCCGGGCAGTACGACGTGCTCGGAGCCTTCTGGGTGACGGTTCAGCTCACCCTCTATTCGGCGGTCGGATCTCTGATCTGGGGCACCGTCCTGGCCGGGATGCGGGTCAGCCCGGTCCCGCTTCTGCGGGGCTTCGGCACCGCGTACGTCCACCTGGTACGCAACACGCCGCTGACCGTGCTGATCCTCGCCTGCTCGCTGGGCCTGTACCAGACCCTCGGCATCAACCTGGGCGGCGACACGTCCAAGGAGACCGGCTTCCGGCTCGCGGTCCTCGGTCTGATCGCCTACACCGGCACCTTCGTGTGCGAGGCCCTGCGCTCCGGCATCAACACGGTGCCCGTCGGCCAGGCCGAGGCGGCCCGCGCACTGGGGCTGAGTTTCTTCCAGGTACTCCGCCTGATCGTGCTCCCCCAGGCCTTCCGGGCGGTCGTCGCACCGCTCACCAACGTGCTGATCGCCCTTACCAAGAACACCACGGTGGCGGCGACCATCGGCGTGGCCGAAGCGGCCCTGCTGATGAAGGAAATGATCGAGAACGAGGCGGACGCGCTCTTCGCCGTCTTCGGGGTCTTCGCCCTCGGCTTCGTACTGCTGACCCTGCCCACCGGTCTGCTGCTGGGCTGGGTTTCCAAGCGAGTGGCGGTGAAGCGATGACCTCCGTGCTGTACGACGCCCCCGGCCCCAGGGCCAAGGCGCGCAACTGGATCTACAGCGGGATCTTCGTCGTGCTGTTCGGGCTCGTCCTGTGGTGGGTGCTGTCCCTCATGGGCGAGAAGAACCAGCTCGACGCCGACAAGTGGACCCCCTTCGTCACTGACAGCCAGGTCTGGACCACCTTCCTGATTCCCGGCCTGCTGGAGACCCTCAAGGCCGGCGCGCTCGCCATGGTGATCGCCCTACCGCTGGGTGCGCTCCTGGGCATCGGCCGACTGTCGGACCACGCGTGGGTGCGGGGGCCGGTCGCCGCTTGGGTTGAGTTCTTCCGCGCCATCCCGGTACTGATGCTGATGCTGTTCGGCAACGCGCTGATGGCGCCGCGGTTCTTGGACGTTCCCTCCGACACCCGGCCCTTCTGGGCCGTGGTCACGGGCCTGGCCCTCTACAACTCGGCCGTCATCGGCGAGATCGTCCGGGCGGGCGTGCTCTCCCTGCCCAGGGGCCAGACCGACGCGGCCAAGGCCATCGGCATGCGCAAGGGCCAGACCATGGTTCACGTGCTGATCCCGCAGGCCGTCACCGCGATGCTGCCAGCCCTGGTGAGCCAGCTCGTGGTGATCCTGAAGGACACCGCCCTCGGCGGCGCCCTGCTCGGCCTCGCCGAGCTGATGTCGACCTACCGGCAGATCTCGGCCAACTACAGCAACACCATCGCCACCCTCTTCGTGATCGCGCTGATCTACATCGTGGTGAACTTCGTCCTCACCACCTTCGCCTCCCAGCTGGAAGGCCGGCTGCGGAAGTCGAAGAAGAGCACCGGCGCCGTCGTCGCGGGCGACGTGGCCGAGGTCGACGCGGGCGGCGCGGCCGGCGTGGGCGAGGCCCCCTGACACCTGGTCAGTACACTGGTATAGCAAGTGTGGTGCGGCGGGATTCATCCGCCGCACCACACGCATGTCTGGGTCTTGCGAGACTCGACACAGGTACCTCCAGCGGGTACACACTGCCCCCACCTTGGCCGGCCGGGGCGTGCCTGCCGTCATGCTCGACGAGGGGCCGAGAAAGATCTCCCTCAACCGGCACGCACCGTCGCCCTTCACACCACAACGCCGCCACAGAGCGGCTGAGATGTACAACATCGCGACGAAGGCGTGCACTAGGCGACCTGGCGCACCATGGGCTCCGGACACCACCGCATCACTTCGTGTGAGCCCGGATGGCCCCGCTGCACTCGCTGACAAACGGGCTGCGCGACACCGCTACAACGCCGGGGCCGTGCCTCCGCTGGGCCACGCGTCCACCGGCACCACGCCGACTTCCGTGACCAGGTAGAGCGCAGTCCTGCATGCCAGCGCCGAGTTCGCGCGCACTGCTAGGTGCCCTTGCGCCCTGCGTAAGTTCCAGAGCTCATGAGGAACGTACTACTGCCTAAGACACTCCGAGCGCATTGCCGACGGCCGTCAACCAACTGGCCACGCCCAGGCAACTCGCTCGGTTCATCACCTTCGCTCGGCGCTCCTCCAGACTGCCCAACTCATGGCCGTCACCATGCAGGTGAACGGTCCGTACCCGACGAAAAGAGCAGGGGCTGCCAGCACAGGCATGCGCAAAGTATTGGTGCCCCATCGAGAATCCCGATGGGGCACCACATCTGTGGCCGACGACGGACCTTACGATCGGAAGCCGGATGAGCGGTGCACCTGCTAGTAGGACCTGGTCCAGAACGCGCCACCAATGACGTAAGTCATCGGCGGACAGAAGGCGAAGGAAATACCGCTGCCGGACCAGGAGTTCGAATCCCACTCGATGACCGGGTCGCCGTTATACGGCTGACATTTGGCGACCGCCTTCCATCGTCCGCCATTGCTGGAGGAACAGCTGGCTGCCCGACCGTTGCTCTCGGGGACAGTCCAGCTCGAACAGCCGTCCGGCCAGCCCGCGGGAGCCGCAGTGGCCGTTCCCTGGAGTCCGACGCATGCCATCGCCACAGCGGCCAGCGCCACGAACGTCCTCTTCATTACCACTGATCCTTTCCCAGTACTCAGAAAACTCAGGTGTTGTTGTGGACGGATGTCTCAATCCCTGCGGAGGTGGCTCGATAGGAGTGCTGGCAGTACGCGATAGAGGTGCCCCACTGCTTCCACGGCCCATAAAAATTCGCAACCTGGCCGTTCTCGGCGTCGGTACATAAGACATAAGCTCGGTTGGAGCCGCCGTTATGACTGCTGCAACTGGCGACCGCCCCCCAGTGACCGGGTACTTCCTTCTTGCAGCCGGCGCGACGACCCGTAGCCGCGGCCGATGCAGTAGTCACAGCACCGAGCGAGAAGACACCGGCAAGCAGCAACCCGGTCGCGGGAACTACGACAGCTCGAAGGCGAGTACGCTTCAGCAACTTTCTTCACCTACTTCCCAGAACGGAAGACCCTTCAGGGGTCAACCAAAGCCATAGAGTTAACGGCATCGATTGCAGCCGCACCCTCCTCGCGCAACGGAGGACATCATCCGCCCCCTGCGCACCGACGACAATTCGACACCGATCGCGACTCCGCAAGCAAATACAAATCTCCTGAGGTCTGTTTGAGCCTCCGAAATGAATAGGTCAGTTCCGGAAATTCAATGGCCGGGATTCACCACTACTCAAATGCGCCACATGTCCGACACTGAGCCCCGAGGAGAGGACAGGAGAAATATCTCCGGCATTCGAATGAAATGACACCATGTCCGGAACCTATGATTCCCCTTGTCGGCTCGCCGACGGGGGGCACTTGACGCAGGCACCTCCAATGGGTTGCATACGTTCTGTGATCACATACCGGACATCGGGAGCCACATCATGGACCCGGTGATCGTCGTCGGCGCCGGGCCCGTCGGGCTGTCCCTTGCCCTCGCCCTGGCCGGCCAGGGCGTTCCCTCCGTCGTGCTCGACGAAGGGCCCGGCAAGGAGGAACCGCGGCCTGCCCGTACCGTCGTCCTGCACGCCGACACGGCGGCCATGGCGCACCGGCTGGGCTGCACGACGCTGCGCGACGAGGGGGCGTACTTCGCCGCCTGGCGCACCATGCGGCGCGGCCGGGACGCCCAGCGGATCACCTTCGAGGACCACCCGGCCCCCCTGCACCTGCCGCAGCACGCGCTGACGCGCGGGCTGCGCGACGCCGCCGCGGCCCACCCGCTGGTCCAGCTGGTCACCGAGAGCCGTGTCGACTCCGTGGAACAGGACGACCACGGGGTCACCGCCCACACCCGCGGCGCCGAGACCACGTGGTGGCGCGGAAGTTACCTGGTCGGCTGCGACGGCGCCCGCTCCACCGTGCGCAAACTGCTCGGCATCCGCTTCCCGGGCCGCACCGCCGTCGAACGGCACGCCGTGGCCGCACTGCGCACCGAACTCCCCTGGCCGGGCGAGGCCTTGCTGCACCGCAGCCCGCCGCAGGAGGTCACCTCCCGGCCGCTGCCCGACGGGGTGTGGCGGCTGGACTGGCTGCTCCCGGCCCGCGGGGAGCTGGTGACCCCCGACCTGCTGGTGACCCTGATCCGGGACACCCTCGCGGTGTGGTGCGGGGGCAAGACGCCCCCGTACGACCTCATCGACACCGGGGTCCACACCCTGCACCACCGCCTCGCCCGGCGCTGGCGCGACGGCCGCGCCTTCCTCGCCGGCGACGCCGCGCACCTGCTGGGCGCGCTCGGCACCCAGGGGGTCGAGGAGGGGCTCCGGGACGCGGAGAACCTCGCGTGGAAGCTCTCGCTGGCCTGGCACCACGGAGCGTCCGGGGCCCTGCTCGACAGCTACGAGGGCGAGCGGCGCACCGCGGTCGCCTCCCGGCTGCGCGCGGCCGACCAGGCGATGCCGACGCTGCGGGCCGGCGGCGGCCTGCGCACCTACCTGCCCGGAGCCTCGCGCTCCGCCGAATCCCTCCTCACCGACGGCCACCTGGGGCGCGGGCCGCTGGGCGCGGAGCCGACGTACGCCCCGCCGGTCGCCGTACGCGAGGTGCCGACGGCCACCGAACCGGGCGGTCCGGTGGCGAACGTGCCGGTGACCGCGCCCGACGGGTCGACCGTGCCGCTGCGGGACCTGCTGGGACAGGGCCGGCTGCTGGTGGTCCTGGTCGCCCCGGGCACCGGGGTCTGGGACCGGCGCCACTGGCTCGGCGCCGGGCTGATGCCCCGGCTCGCCGCCGCGGTCAGCGCCCTGCCGGTCCGCACCGACCTGCTGGTCGCGGACTCCTATCCGGGGGCGCCGGCCCACACCGTGCTGCTCGTACGGCCGGACGGGCACCTGGCGGCGACCTTCGCGGGGGTCCGCCCGGCGGAACTGTACGAAGCGGCGGACACGGTCCGGGCGGGCGCGCCCGCGCCCCGGCGAACCGCGCCCTCGGCCACACCGACCGTGGTGATCGATTGACCGTCCTCCCGGACTCGTGGTTCACTCGCCGAATGACCGGCAACGACGTACGCCTGTGGCGGAGGGTCCACATGGACCTGCTCCGCTACGCGGGCTGCGTGTGTCGCCCTTCCTGTTGATTCGCCCTTCCCTCCGCGCGCCCCGTGCCGTCCACCGGCCTGCGCGCACCTCCGCGAACCCAGGAACGGTCCCCCTTCATGTCTGCACCCGCGTCCACCGCACGCCCGTACGCCCCTGAGCCCGTGGCGGCCGGGGGCCCCACGGCCGCCGAACTCCTCGACTTCGCCCTCCGCACCGCCGCCGACCCCGCCGTCGTGGCTTCGCTGCCGCTCGACCCCGAGGGCCGCACCTGGATCCGGCTGGACGGGCCGGGCGGCAGCGAGGCCTGGCTGATCGGCTGGCCGCCGGGCACCGGCACCGGCTGGCACGACCACGCCGAATCGCGGGGCGCGTTCGCCACCGCGCGCGGCCGGCTCACCGAACACTCGCTGACCGTACGGCTGCCCTCGGAGGGCTGGCGGTCGCTGGAGCTGGCCCCCGACGTCGACCACCGCCGCATGCTGGACGCGGGCACCGGACGGGCCTTCGGGCGCCACCACGTGCACGAGGTCCTCAACGAGTCCCCGACCGAGCACGCGGTCTCGGTGCACGCGTACTACCCGCCGCTCCCGCTGATCCGCCGCTACAGCCGCAGCGGCCCGGTGCTCCACCTCGGGCACGTCGAGCGTCCGGCGGACTGGCAGTGAGCGCCCCGGTCGGCATCGACGAGCTTCTGGAGCAGGTCCGCGCGGCCTACACGCGCGTCGGCCCGGAGGAGGCGTACGCCGCCTCCCGCGCCGGCGCCCTGCTGGTGGACATCCGCTACCAGGCCCTGCGCGAGCGCGACGGCCTGATCCCTGGGGCGCTGCTGGTCGAGCGCAACGAGCTGGAGTGGCGCCTGGATCCTCGCGGCAGCCACCGCGCGCCCGAGGCCACGAGCCACGACCTCCAGGTGGTGGTGATCTGCAACGAGGGCTACGCCTCCAGCCTCGCCGCGGCCTCCCTCCACGCCTTGGGCCTCCACCGCGCGACCGACCTGACCGGTGGCTTCCAGGCCTGGAAATCGGCCGGCCTCCCGGTCGCGCCCGCCTGACGCGCCCCCGCGCCCTTCAGGCCGCCGCAAATCCAGCCTCGCCGGCGTTTGAGGCGCGGGGGCGGAGCCCCCGCAACTGCGCCGCACCGGCGGGCTAGCCCTTGGCCGTGGCTACCCCCACCACGGCCCCGGCTGCTCACTCCCCCGGGTACCCGAGCTCGTCGGCGTCCTCGCCCTCCGCCTCCAGCGCACGGCGGACCACCCGCAGGGCCATGCCCTCCGGGTATCCCTTGCGCGCGAGCATCCCGGCGAGGCGCCGGATCCGCTTGTCGCGCTCCAGGCCCCGGGTGGCGCGGAGCTTGCGCTCCACGAGCTCCCGGGCGGTCTGCTCCTCCTGGTCGGAGTCGAGCAGCTCCAGGGCCTCCTCCACGAGGGTCGCGTGCACACCCTTGGTCCGGAGCTCCTGGGCGAGCGCCCGGCGGGCCAAGCCCCGGCCGCGGTGCCGGGACTCGACCCAGGCTCCGGCGAAGGCGGCGTCGTCGATCAGGCCCACCTCCTCGTACCGGGAGAGGACCTGCTGCGACACCTCTTCGGGGATGCCCCGCTTGTGCAGGGCGTCCGCGAGCTGGCGCCGGGTGCGCGGACTCCCCGTGAGCAGGCGCAGGCAGATCGCCCGCGCCTGCTCCTCAGGGCTCTGGAGCAGCAGTTCCTGGCGGTCCTCACGACCGCGCCTGCTCCTGCCGCCCCCTTCCTGCTCCTGCACGGGTCAGCTCTTGGCCACGGCGGCCTTGGCCGTCGTCTTGGCCTTCGACGCGGGCGCGGGCACGGCCGTGGCCTCGGCGGGCGCGGCAGCGGCGGCGTCATCGGCGGCGGCGTCCTTGCGGACACCCACGCCCAGCTTCTCCTTGATCTTCCGCTCGATCTCGTTGGCGAGATCCGGGTTGTCCTTCAGGAAGTTACGGGCGTTCTCCTTGCCCTGGCCGAGCTGGTCGCCCTCGTACGTGTACCAGGCGCCGGCCTTGCGCACGAAGCCGTGCTCCACGCCCATGTCGATCAGTCCGCCCTCGCGGCTGATGCCCTGGCCGTAGAGGATGTCGAACTCGGCCTGCTTGAACGGCGGCGCGACCTTGTTCTTGACCACCTTGACGCGGGTGCGGTTACCGACCGCGTCCGTGCCGTCCTTCAGGGTCTCGATGCGGCGGATGTCGAGGCGTACGGAGGCGTAGAACTTCAGCGCGCGGCCACCGGTGGTGGTCTCCGGCGAGCCGAACATCACACCGATCTTCTCGCGGAGCTGGTTGATGAAGATCGCGGTGGTCTTGGACTGGTTGAGCGCACCGGTGATCTTCCGGAGCGCCTGGCTCATCAGGCGGGCCTGGAGACCCACGTGCGAGTCGCCCATCTCACCCTCGATCTCCGCGCGGGGCACGAGGGCCGCCACGGAGTCGATGACGATCAGGTCGAGGGCGCCGGAGCGGACGAGCATGTCCACGATCTCCAGCGCCTGCTCGCCGGTGTCCGGCTGCGACAGGATGAGGTTGTCGGTGTCCACGCCGAGGGCCTTCGCGTACTCGGGGTCGAGCGCGTGCTCGGCGTCCACGAAGGCGACGGTGCCGCCGGCCTTCTGCGCGTTGGCCACGGCGTGCAGGGTCAGGGTCGTCTTACCGGAGGACTCCGGTCCGTACACCTCGATCACGCGGCCGCGGGGCAGCCCGCCGACGCCGAGCGCGATGTCCAGCGCGGTCGACCCGGTGGGGATGACCTCGATGGGGTCGTTCGGCTTGTCGCCGAGGCGCATGACCGCACCCTTGCCGAATTGCCGTTCAATCTGTGCGAGCGCGGCGTCGAGAGCCTTCTCGCGGTCGGTGCCTGCCATGGGTTCCACCCGGTTTGCTTGAGTCGATCGCTTCACGCCATTGACGCTAATGCCTGCCACTGACAATGCGCCTCCACGACCGGTTCGGCTGTGGATAACTCATCAGAATGGATGTTCGATTTTCCTGTCAAGCGCACCACGCCCACCCCGGCGCCAGGCGTGGCACGGGGGGGCCGCCGCCCCGTCGTCCCGCCTACGCCGGCTCCTCGCGGACGGGAGCCGGCCACTGCAGGGCCTCCCAGTTCTCGGGGACCAGCGGCGCTGGCATCACCAGGGCGAAGCCCCCGGACAGCCCGAAGCCCTGGAACACCCCGCGGCCGGGGGCTTCGCCCTGGTGATGCCACAGCCGCTGGTCCCCGAGAACCTGGCTCTTATACAACTCT
>NZ_JARAYQ010000072.1:0-34215 GCF_033794505.1 Streptomyces sp. MB09-01
GGTGTGGACGGCGCAGCGGTGGGCTTCCGCGCGGGCGGCGGGCGGGGCGTGTTCGTCCTCGGCGTCCTCGAGGCCCTCGAGGTCCATCGGGACCTCCGGGGCCGGTGCGGGGCCGGCGGCCGCCGCGAGGTCGTAGGCGCGGGCGGCGGTCAGGAGGGTCTCCTCGCCTTCGGGGTGGCCGCGCAGCAGCATCAGCCGGGCGAAGTCGTCGGCGGCGTCCTCTTCGGCGCGGGCCCCCTTGTCCGGGAGGTCCAGCGCGTCCACGAGGGCGTGGCCGGCCTCGTGGTAGAGCGTCTCCCTTACGACCTCGGCGAGTTGGTCGTCGGGGGTGCGGGATCCCGACTGTTCGAACGGCGCGCGTTCCTCGGCCAGGTCTTCGTAGCAGAGTTCGATGCGGTGTTCGGCGGGCTGGTAGCCGGTGCCCTCGCCGGAGCAGGAGCGGGCGATGACGGTGATCCCGTACGGGAGGACGAGGTAGCCGTTGAGGTCGGCGAGCACGGGGTCGGCGACGGCCCGGTTCCGCAGGAAGCCGTACTCGGCCCGGTCGGCGGCCGCCGGTTTCTCGTAGCGCAGGGCGAAGCCGTCCAGCGGCGCGGGCTCGTCCGGCCCGCATCCGGCCGTCACCGGCATCAGCGCGGCCGCGCACAGCGCCAGGGTCCCCCACCGTCGGATCACGGGGCCAGCGTACGGGCCCGGAACCGGCCGCGGCGGCCCTCCGGGCCCTCGCCCGAAGCTTCTCAGGGACCGTCAATTGCGGTCCCGTTCACTCCAGTTAGCTCTGATCTCGCTCAGATTCCCTCGCGTTCGCGTCTCTCACGCCCGACACTGGGGAATCGACCGACCGGAGCTCTCTGAGGGGGATGCCGATGCGGGACAGCCATCGAGGTGAGGCCGAGCAGTTGCTGGCACGGGCCGTGGACGAGGCGGCCCGCCGGGCGGCGGGTGCCCAGGGTGCGGCGGGCGCGGCGGTGGACAGAGCCGCGCTGCTGGCGCGGGGCAGGGAGGCCCTGGACGCGCTCGCCGCGAGTGCGGCGCCCGAGTACGAGGCGTACGTACGGGCCCTGGACGAGGCGGCGGCCGGAGACGAGTCGCTCGGCGAGGCCTTCCGCCGCGGGAACACCTCGACGGCGGCGCTCGTGACGGCGGTCGCGGCGGCCTCCGCCATCGGGGCGGACCTGTCGTTCGGCGTCGCGGCCGGCACGGCCCTGACCGTGGGCGCCGTCGTGGGCATCGCGGGCGCGGTCGCGACGGTGGCGAAGGTGACGGCGCTGCACCTGCCGGCCGCGAACCGGCGGGCCGGTGAACTGGGCCGCCCCGGCGGGCCTGAGCAGCTGAAACTGCAGTGGCTGTCGGCGCTGGAGGTACGGGGGATCCGTCCCTTCCTGGAGCAGCAGCGCACGGTGGCCGCGGCGGCGCGCGCGGCGCGGCCGGTGGCCCGGCCCGCGGCCCTGGCCACTCCGCTGCTGCGCGGCACGGACCGCAGTGCGGAGGCCCGGCGGCGCAGTGCGCTGGAGCAGTCCTTCGGGCAGCTCCCGGAACCGGCGGGGCCGTTCGCGGGCCGGCGCGCCGAGCTGACCCGGATCGCGCAGTGGGTACAGGCGGCGCGGGCCAGTACGGAGACGCGTCCGGTGGTCGTGGTGCTCCACGGCGAGCCGGGGGTGGGGCGCACGACCCTGGCGCTGCGGGCGGCGCACGCGCTGCGGGACCAGTTCCGGGGCGCGTGCGTGGTGGACCTGCGGGGCGGGTCCACCGGCGGGGAGCCCGGTGAGGCCCCGCTGTCGACGCGGGAGGCCCTGCTGCACCTGATGAACCGGCTGGGGGCGCCCCGCGAGCAGCTGCTGTTCCGCGAGGGCGCCTCGGCGGAGCAGCAGGTGCGGCGCCTGGGCGAGCTGTACCACCAGCACCTCCAGGGGCTGCCGGTGACGGTGCTGCTGGACGACGCGGTGGACGCGGCGCAGGTGCGGGTGCTGGTTCCGGAGCGTTCCGAGAGTCTGGTGCTGGTGACGGCGCGGGAGCCGCTGGAGCTGCCCGCGGAGCTGGCGGCGTGGGTGTACCAGCTGCCGGTGGAGCGGCTGGCGGCGGACGAGGCGGCGGAGCTGGTCGGGGCGGAGCTGGTCGGTGCCGCGCCGGCCGGGGCCGAGGTACGAGCCCGCGCCGCTGCCGAAGTGGTGGAGCTGAGCGGCGGGCTCCCCCTCGCCCTGCGGATGCTGGCCCCGCTGGTCCGCGACGGCGCGGTTCCGGCAGCGGGCGGCGGCGCGCACCCGGTGGAGGCCGCCCTGCGCGCCGCCGACGCCCGCCTCGCCGAGCCGGCGCGGCAGTTGCTGCGGCGCCTGCCCCTGGCCGGCCGGGCCTCCCTCGGCGGTGCGGCGGCGGCCGCGCTGGCCGACGTACCGGAGCAGGCGGCGCTGCGCACGCTGGAGGAGCTGTGGGAGGCCGGACTGATCGAGCGGGTGCGCGGCCAGCGGTTCCGGATGCACGACGCGGTGCGTGCGTACGCGGCGCGGCGGCCGGCCGCGGACGAGGACCGGGCCGGGGCCGCTGCGGCGCACGAACGGCTGATCCGCAACTACGCGCAGCTCGCGGACTCGGTGATTCGGATGGTCGACGGGAAGATGTCGACGCGGGCGAACCAGTTCGGCGGGCACGGCTTCGTCTCGCTGGACGCGGCGCTGCGCTGGCTGGACGACGAGTCGAGCTTCATCACGGCGGCGCTGCGGCATTCGGACGGGGTGGACCAGCAGGCGGTGCTCGACCTGCTCGGGGCGCTGTGCGACTTCTGCCTGCTGCGCGGGGACCTGTACCGGCTCGGTGAGATCGACGAGCTCACCCAGGCGGTGGAGGCGGGCCAGAAGGGTCTGGAAGGACAGGAGGGGCAGCAGGGGCGTCTGGTGCGGTCGGTGCAGTGGCGTACCGGTATCGCGGCGCGCCAGCTGGGCGAGCTGGACAAGGCGCGCACCACGCTGACCTCGGTGGTGGACCAGTACATGGAGGCCCACCAGGAGGCGGGGGCGGCGATGGCCCTGGTCTCCCTCGGCATCACGCTGCACCACCAGGGCAACCTGCCGGAGGCCGCGGCCCGCATCCGCGAGGCGCTCGTGCTGCAGGAGCCGGCGGAGCTGGCGGGCGACCGGGCGTGGGGGCTGCACGCGCTGGCGGCGGTGGAGCGGGACCTGGCGCACCTGGCGGAGGCGACGCGGCTGCTGGAGTCCTCGCTGGCCCTGCACCGCGAGAGCGAGAGCGTGCACGGCGAGGCGTGGGCGCACTTCCAGCTGGGCCAGGTGTACCTGCGGTTCGGCGACGTGGCGCGGGCGGAGGAGGAGCTGCGCCTCGCCCTCGACCTGTACGGGCGCACCCGCGACGACCGCGGTCAGGCCTGGGCGCTGACCCAGCTGGGCCGGGCCCGGGTGGTGGACGGGGATCCGGGGCCGGCGGTGGAGCGGCTGCGGGAGGCGCTGGCCCGGCACCGGGAGGCGGAGGACGCGCGGGGCGAGGCGTGGACGCAGTACTACCTCGGGCAGGCCCTGGAGGAGAGCGGCGAGCGCGACCGGGCGGTACGGGAGCTGGAGCGGGCCCGGACGATGTTCTCGCGGATGCGGGACGTGTACGGGCTGGCCCACGCGCGCCACCACTCGGGCCGGGTGACGCGGGACCAGCGTGCGGCGCAGACGGGCAACCTGCGCAACTCCGGCTTCGCCCGTCAGCTGCTGGTGGACGCGCGGGCGGACTTCCGGCGGATCGGGCTGGCCCACGGCGAGGCGTGGACCTGCCTGGAGCTGGCGGTGGTCGACGCGGGCAACGGGCGGCTGTCGCAGGCGCTCGGCCTGTGCGAGGAGGCGGTCCGGCTGTTCATCTCGTACGGGGACCGGCGCGGGGAGGACTGGGCCCGCTTCCTGCGGTGCACGATGCTGCCGTACGCGGTGCCGGGCGCCCCGGAGGAGGCGCGGGCCGAGCTGGCCCGGCTGGCGCAGGCGCCGCATCCGGCACGGGACGGCCGGCTGGAGGACTGCCTGGAGACGTACGGGGTGGTCCTGGGCCGGGGCGTTGACCCGGCGGAGGGCTGGCAGGCGTGGCGGCTCGGCCTGGTCCCGAACCTGCACTCGCGGGAGATCATGGGCGTCCCGTCGGCGGGGTGAGCGGACTCCGGTGGCGGCGACCCGCCACCGGGCCCCCGGTGCGTCGACGGGGCCGGCACGGCGTCGCACAGCCCTCACCGGCCCGGAAGGCCCGTCCTGGGCGACTCGGTCCGCCCGGCGAGACCGGTGCGGTGCGCCCGGCGGGGCGCTGCACGACGGAGCGGTACCCGGCCAGGCGCTGCACGGCAAGGCCGTGCACCCGCCAAGGCACTGCACGGCGGGCCGGGCACCTGGCAGGGCGGTGAACGGCGGGCCGGTGCACCCAGCCAGGCCCTGCGCAGCGAAACGGTGTGCCCACGGCACTGCACGGCGGGCCGGCGCACCTAGCCAGGCGCTGCACGGCGCGACCATGGGCCCGCCAAGGCCCTGCGCGGCGGGGCGCTGCACCGCAAGGCTGCGCACCCGGCCGGGGCGGGGCGACCGGCGAGGGCATGTGTACGGCGGGACCCGCCGCCCCGGCGGGTTCCGCGGGCGGGGCTACGCCCGGGAGGCGTCCTCGCCCCGCGCTGCGGCCGGGGCCGCCGGATCGGGGGCCTCCTGGAAGTTCACCCGGCCCATGTGCCGGTTCATGGACTTCATCAGGGCCCACACCCCCAGGGCGAGGGCCGCGAACACGATGAACCCCAGGATGCCGGGCGTCACCTTGTTCTTGTCGAAGGTGTCACCCGCCAGCGGGAGGAGCTGGGTCAGTGCTGCCTGCGTAGCGCTCATAGCTACGCATTCTCCCGGATGCCCGCGAAGAGGTCGGACTCGGGGAGGGAAGTGTCGACGAGCGACTTGGCGAGCTCGTACTCCTCGGTGGGCCAGACCTCCTTCTGGACGTCCATGGGGACGCGGAACCAGCCGCCGTCCGGGTCGATCTGCGTGGCGTGCGCGATGAGCGCCTTGTCACGGATCTCGAAGAAGTCCGCGCAGGGCACGTGGGTGGTCAGGGTCCGCTCCTTGCGCTCGAACTCCTTCCACCGCTCGAGCCACTCCCCGTAGGGGGACTCCATGCCGCGGGCGAGCATCGCCTCGTGCAGGGCGAGGGTGCGCGGCTTGTTGAAGCCCTGGTTGTAGTAGAGCTTCTGCGGCTGGTAGGCGGGGCCGAACTCGCCCTCCGGGTACTTCTCGGTGTCGGCCGCGCCGTCGAACGCCACCATCGTGATCTTGTGGGTCATGATGTGGTCGGGGTGCGGGTAGCCGCCGTTCTCGTCGTACGTGGTGACGACCTGCGGCTTGAAGGCGCGAATCTTCTTGACCAGTTCCCCGGCGGCCTCGTCGACGTCCGCGAGCGCGAAGCAGCCCTCGGGCAGCGGCGGCAGCGGGTCGCCCTCCGGGAGCCCGGAGTCCACGTAGCCGAGCCATTCCTGCTCGATGCCGAGGATCTCGCGCGCCTCGTCCATCTCCTTGGCGCGCACCTCGTGGATGTTCTCCTCGATGTACTTGTCGCCCTGGAGCTTGGGGTTCAGCACGGAGCCGCGCTCGCCACCGGTGCAGGTGACGACCAGCACCGGAACCCCCTCGGACACGTACTTGGCCATGGTGGCCGCGCCCTTGCTCGACTCGTCGTCGGGGTGGGCGTGGACGGCCATCAGTCGAAGCTGCTCGGTCAAGACAGGATCCTCTGCGATTCGGCGCGACGGTCGGCTTCTATAGTGACCGAACTGGGGGACGGAAAATTCCAGGGTGCCCACCCTCCCCGCAGAGAGGAACGATCATGAGCGCGGTGCGCGAGGGACTGCCCGAGGGCCGGTACGGCCGGTCGGCGGACGAGCGTACGGACCGGAAGCTCAAGATCGTCGGGTCGGCGCTGGGCGCCGTGCTGCTGGGCGTGGTCGGCTGGATCGGCTGGGACTACGTCGCGGGGCAGAGCGTGAGCGCCGAGGTGATCAAGTTCCAGGTGATTTCGGACACCGAGGTCAAGGTGCACCTGGAGGTCCGCAAGGACGCCTCGGTCACCGGGGTCTGCTCCCTGAGCTCGCAGGACAAGGGGCACGGCGAGGTGGGCCGCGCCGACTTCACCTTCGCCCAGCCCGAGAGCCGGGTGGACGAGGTCGTCTCCCTCAGGACGACGAGCCGTGCCACGATGATCGAGCTGGTCGGCTGCCAGCCGGCGGCTTCCGCCCGCTGAGGCTTGACGACGCGGCCGACGGGGCAATGAGCCTCTGGGGTCCTCCCCCTTTTCTTCCCGAATTGTTAGGCTCGTGGTTTCGTCCGCCGCTGGCGGCTTTGTAGTCCCCTGTACCGACGAGGAGCACCCGTGACCCAGACGAGCGAAAGCGTCACCTGGCTGACCCAGGCGGCGTACGACCAGCTGAAGGCGGAGCTGGACTACCTCTCTGGTCCCGCCCGCACGGAGATCGCGACGAAGATCGCAGCCGCTCGCGAGGAGGGCGACCTGCGCGAGAACGGCGGGTACCACGCGGCCAAGGAGGAGCAGGGCAAGCAGGAGCTCCGGGTCCGCCAGCTCACGCAGCTCCTGGAGAACGCCAAGGTCGGCACCGCTCCGGCGTCCGACGGCGTCGTCGCCCCCGGCACGCTCGTCAAGATCGCCTTCGACGGCGACGAGGACGACACCATGGAGTTCCTCCTGGCCTCCCGCGAGTACGCGTCCTCGGACTTCGAGACGTACTCCCCGCAGTCCCCGCTGGGCAGTGGTGTGCTGGGCAAGGCGATCGGCGAGGACGCCGAGTACGAGCTGCCGAACGGCAAGAAGGCCTCGGTCAAGATCCTGGACGTCAAGCCCTTCACCGGCTGATCACCCTGGTCTCCGTCCTCTGTTTTCCCACTTCACGAACGATGCCCGGCCGGGTTCTCCCGGCCGGGCATCGTCGTGTGTACGGGCACGTGTGTACGAGTCCGTGTACGGGCGCCCGCTAGGGCACGCCGCGTACGGGCGGGCCTACACCGTCGCCGAGCGGTACTTGCGGACCGCGAGGGACCGGAAGACCACGATGATCAGCAGCGACCAGAGGACGGAGGCCGCGATCGGGTGCTGCATCGGCCACGCGTCCGGGACCGGGTAGCCCTCCGGGAGGTTGCCGAAGAGCTCGCGGGACGCCTGGACGGTGGCGCTGAAGGGATTCCACTCCGCGATGGTCCGCAGGAAGGGCGGCATGTTCTCGGAGGGGACGAAGGCGTTCGAGATGAACGTGAGCGGGAAGAGCCAGATCAGTCCGCCCGAGGTGGCCGCTTCCGGGGTGCGCACCGACAGGCCGATCAGGGCGCCGATCCAGGAGAAGGCGTACCCGAGCAGGAGCAGCAGGCCGAAGCCGGCCAGGACCTCGCCGAACGTGGTGTGGGTGCGCCAGCCGACGATCAGGGCCACGACCGCCAGGACGAAGAGGGTGAGCGTGGTCTGGACGAGGTCGGCGAGGGTGCGCCCGGTGAGGACCGCGCCGCGGGCCATGGGCAGGGAGCGGAAGCGGTCGATCAGGCCCTTGTGCATGTCGTCCGCGATGCCCGCGCCGGCGCCCGCGGTGGCGAAGGTGACGGTCTGGGCGAAGATGCCCGCCATCAGGAACTCGCGGTAGGCGGCGGGCGAGGTGCTGCCGCCGACGCTGATCGAGCCGCCGAAGACGTAGCTGAAGAGCACGACGAACATGACCGGCTGGATCACGCCGAAGATGATCATTTCGGGGATCCGTGACATCCGGATCAGGTTCCGCTTGGCGACCACGAGGGAGTCGTTGACGCTCTGGACGATGCCGCCGCGCGGACGGGGTGCCGTGATGTCCGGTGTCGGGGAGGTGAGGGTCACTTCGCCGCCTCCTTCCGGGCCGCCTTGCGGCCCTTGGCCTCGGGGCCGGCCGCGCCGTCGCCGCTCTCGTCCGCGGCCTGCTCGGCCGCGTGGCCGGTGAGGGAGATGAACACGTCGTCGAGGGTGGGGCGGCGCAGGCCTATGTCGTCGATCTCGATGCCGCGGCCGTCCAGTTCCCGGATGACCTCGGCGAGCAGCTTGGCGCCGCCCGACACCGGGACGGTCAACTTGCGGGTGTGCTCCTCGACCGTGGTCTCGCCCTTGCCGAAGCCGGCGAGCACCTGGCGTGCGGTGGCCATGTGGTCGCGCTCGTGGACGACGACCTCCACGCGCTCGCCGCCCGTACGGGCCTTGAGCTGGTCGGAGGTGCCGCGGGCGATGACCTTGCCGTGGTCGACCACGCATATGTCGTGGGCGAGGTGGTCGGCCTCCTCCAGGTACTGGGTGGTGAGCAGCAAGGTGGTGCCGCCGGCGACCAGTTCCTGGATGATCCCCCACAGCTGCTGGCGGTTGCGGGGGTCGAGGCCGGTGGTCGGCTCGTCCATGAACATGACGGGCGGGCTGACGACGAGGGCGGCGGCGAGGTCGAGGCGCCTGCGCATGCCGCCGGAGTAGGTCTTGGCGGTGCGGTCGGCCGCGTCGCCGAGGTTGAAGCGTTCGAGCAGTTCGTCGGCCCGTGCCTTCGCGGCCCTGGCCTTCATCTGGTAGAGCTGGCCGACCATCTGGAGGTTCTCGCGGCCGGTCAGGTACTCGTCGACGGCGGCGAACTGGCCGGAGAGGCCGATGGCCCGGCGGACCTCGTTGGGGTGCTTGAGCACGTCGATGCCGGCGACGACGGCCTTGCCGCTGTCGGGCTGGAGGAGGGTGGTCAGGACGCGCACGGTCGTGGTCTTGCCCGCACCGTTGGGGCCGAGCAGACCCAGGACGGTGCCTTCGGGGACATCGAGGTCCACGCCGTCCAGAGCCCGTACATCGCCGAAGGTCTTGACCAGACCTTCGGCGTAGATAGCGCCTGGCATATGGATTCTCCCAGTGTGAATCGGGCCAGTAGAATCGAGGCTTTCAGGGCGTTTTGCGCAAATCCTATGAGCGCCGAATGGGTCTCGCCCGGCCGGACGGGTGATGCCGGCGCCCCGACGGCGTCCGCCGTCTAGCTCATCACCTTGTATCCCGCGGCGTGCAGTTTCCGCGCGACCTCCGCGCAGTGCTCCGGGCCCTTCGTCTCCAGGTGCAGCTCCACCTCCACCTCGGTGAGCCCCAGCCGCGGGTCGGTCCGTACGTGGCTCACATCGAGTACGTTCGCATCCACCACTGACAACACCCCCAGGAGCCCGGCCAGGGCCCCGGGGCGGTCGGCCACGCGCAGCCGCAGGGACAGGTACCGGCCCGCCGCCGCCATGCCGTGGCGCAGGATCCGCTGGAGCAGCAGCGGATCGACGTTCCCGCCGGACAGGACGGCCACCACCGGGCCGCTCCCGTACAGTTCGGGCTCGCTGAGCAGGGCCGCGACCGTGCTGCACCCTGCCGGTTCGACCACCAGCTTCGCCCGTTCCATGCAGAGCAGCAGGGCGCTGGAGAGGGCGTCCTCGGAGACCGTACGCACGTCGTCGAGCAACTCGCCGATGATTTTGAAGGGGACGTCGCCGGGGCGCCCGACCTTGATGCCGTCCGCCATCGTGTTGGGGTCGTCGATCGAGACCGGGTGCCCGACCCTGAGCGAGGGCGGGTACGCGGCCGCGCCCGCCGCCTGCACTCCGACGACCCGCACGTCGGGCCGCAGCGCCTTGACCGCGACCGCGACACCGGCCGCGAGACCGCCGCCGCCGATCCCGACGAGGATGGTCCGCACCTCCGGGCACTGCTCCAGGATCTCCAGGCCCACCGTGCCCTGGCCCGCGATGATGTCGCGGTGGTCGAAGGGGTGGATGAACACCGCGCCGGTGCGGTCCGCGTAGTCCTGGGCGGCGGCGAGGGTCTCGTCGACGACCTGCCCGTGCATGCGCACCTCGGCGCCGTACTCCTGGGTCGCGGCCACCTTCGGCAGCGGCGCCCCGACCGGCATGAACACGGTGGAGCGGACCCCGAGGAGGGAGGAGGCCAGCGCCACGCCCTGCGCGTGGTTGCCGGCGCTGGCCGCGACGACGCCGGCGGCCCGCTGCTCGGGGCGCAGGCCCGCGATGCGGACGTAGGCGCCGCGCAGCTTGAAGGAGCCGGTGCGCTGGAGGTTCTCGCACTTGAAGTGGACCGGGGAGCCGGTGAGTGAGGAGAGGTGCCGGCTGCCTTCCATCGGCGTGACCCGGGAGACGCCGGAGAGCATCTTCTGAGCCCCCCGGACGTCGTCGAGGATGACCTGCGGGACGGGCTCGGGCACGCGGTAGTTCATGCCGCCAGTCTCGCAGCCCGCAGGCGGGGCGGCTCGGAGCGGAGGGAGAGCCTCCGGCAGGGGCGGCGGGCAGGCCCCGGCAAGGGCCTCGGGGAGGGGCGAAATCTCGCCATCCGGGATGCGTGCTGGAGCGCGGCCCGGACGGGCCGTATCAGTTCTCGTACGAGGCGTACGAGCCGCCGCACGGCCGCGTACTCTGTCCCCCATCCTTGTCGGACCCACGCGAAGAGAGCCCACGGCCATGCCTTCCAACCCGGCCAATTCCGACCTGCCCGCGGCGGCAGACGCGCCCGCCGGAGGCGGCCTCCTCGACGCGCTCCAGCACCAGGTGGCCGTCTTCGCCCGCCGCGCCGAGCAGACCCGCCTGGGCGGTGTGGGCCAGGCCCGCAACTCCATGGACCGCGCCGCCTACCTGCTGCTGAACCGGCTCGACCTGGAGGGCCCGATGGGCGTCAAGGCGCTCGCCGGCGGCATGGGAATCGACTCCTCCACGGTGACCCGGCAGGTCGCGCCGCTGGTCGACAGCGGTCTGGTCAAGCGGACCTCGCACCCCGAGGACGGGCGGGCCGTGGTGCTCGCGCTGTCCCCGCGGGGGCTGGCGCGGCTGGAGGAGGTCCGCTCCTCGCGGCGCGAGCTGATGGCCCGGGTGACGGAGGGCTGGAGCGAGGACGAGCGGGAATCCTTCACCGGTCTGCTGACGCGCTTCAACCTGTCGCTGTCGGAACTGATGGCGGCCGTGGCCGAAGCCGGCCCGGCCTCCTGAGCGGAGTCCGTCCGTCCTCTTGACCTGGACGGTCCCGCTGCCCGCACTATGTGGACTATGCGGGTGGTTGATCAACAGGCTGGCTCCTACGCGGAGTTCGAGTCCTTCGTCGCGGGCGCGGCGGGGCGGCTCCTGCACGTCGCGGTGCTGCTGACCGGCGAGCCGGAAGCGGCGCGGCGGCTGCTGGCGGGCGCGTTGGCCCGTACGTACGCGAACTGGCTGCGGCTGCGCGGGGACGACCCGTACGACTTCACCCGCCAGGAACTGTGCGCGGCCTTCGCCCGGACCGGCTGGCGCCACCACGGCGGCACCGGCGTACTGGCGCGGCTGAGCCCGCCGGAGCGGCTCGTGCTCGTCCTGCGGCTCTACGAGGGGGTCGCGGAGGAGGTCACGGCGGCGCAGCTCGGGCTGACGGTCGAGCGGGTACGGGTGCTGTGCAACCGGGCCGTGGCCGCGCTGAGGTCCCGGGAGGCGGCGTGAGCGGAATCCCGGACCGGAAGGAAGCCCAGGTCAAGCAGCTGCTCGAGGGGCCGTACCCGGCGGTGCCGGCGGGCCTCGCGGCCGGTGCGGCGGCTCGGGGCGATCGGCTGTTGCGGCGCCGGCGGGCGCTGCGCCGGTTGGGGTGGGCGGTGCTCTTCGCTGCCGCGGTGGCCTTCACGGTCTGGGCCTCCCTGACCCGCCCCTGGGCCGCGCCCCCGAGCGGCATCTCCCCACCCCTGGAGGGCTGGTAGCGCCGGAGGGGTTGATGTGCGCGGCGCAGCCACAGGGCACGTCCCCCCACCGGGTCCGGGCGGAGCCCGGCGGGGGACGGGGCGGTTAGCCCAGGGCCTGGGTGAGGTCCGCGATGAGGTCGTCGGCGTTCTCGATGCCGACCGAGACGCGGATCAGGTCCGCCGGCACCTCGAGCGCCGAGCCGGCCACCGACGCGTGCGTCATGCGGCCCGGGTGCTCGATGAGGGACTCGACGCCGCCCAGGGACTCGGCCAGGGTGAAGATCTTGGTGCGGGCGCAGACCGCGACGGCCTCTTCCTCGCCACCGGCGACCTGGAAGGAGACCATGCCACCGAAGTTCCGCATCTGCTTGGCGGCGACCTCGTGACCCGGGTGCTCGGGCAGGCCCGGGTAGAGGACCTTGGTGACCTTCGGGTGCCGCTTGAGCACCTCGACGATCTTGCCCGCGTTCTCCGCGTGCCGGTCCATGCGCACGGCGAGGGTCTTGATGCCCCGCAGCACGACCCAGGAGTCGAACGGACCGGCCACCGCACCCATCGCGTTCTGGTGGTAGGCCAGTTCCTCGCCGAGCGCCGCGTCCGCGGCGACCAGCGCGCCGCCGACCACGTCGGAGTGCCCGCCCATGTACTTGGTCAGCGAGTGCACGACCACGTCGGCGCCCAGCGCGAGGGGCTGCTGCAGGTAGGGGGAGGCGAAGGTGTTGTCCACGACCAGCTTGGCGCCGGCCGTCCGCGCGATGTCGGCGACCACGGCGATGTCCGTGATGCCGAGCAGCGGGTTGGAGGGGGTCTCGACCCAGATGACCTTCGTCTTCGGGGTGAGGGCCGCCCGTACGGAGTCCGCGTCGGAGGTGTCGGCCACCGACCACTCCACGCCCCAGCGGGAGACGACCTTCGCGAAGAGGCGGAAGGTGCCGCCGTACGCGTCGTTGGGGATGACCACGTGGTCGCCCGGGGAGAGCAGCGTACGCAGCAGGCAGTCCTCCGCGGCCAGTCCGGACGCGAAGGCGAGCCCGCGACGGCCGCCCTCCAGCGCCGCGAGGTTCTCCTCCAGCGCGGTGCGGGTCGGGTTGGCGCTGCGGCTGTACTCGTAACCGCCGCGCAGTCCTCCGACGCCGTCCTGCTTGTACGTGGAGACCTGGTAGATCGGGGGTACGACCGCGCCGGTCTGCGGGTCCGCCGTGTTGCCCGCGTGGATCGCGCGGGTCTCGAAGCTCTGGTGCTCGTGGCTGTCGTCGCTCATGGTCAGATGCTATGCCCCGCCTGGGTTCGGGTCCCCTATTGGCCTGCGGCCCCCTCGGTCTGGTTCGCTGGAGGCATGGAGATTCTGTGGTTGCTGTTCGCGATGCTCATGATCGTGTTCATCGTGGGTCCGTACGTCCGGCGCAGGCGCGGCGGCATCCAGCTGGTTGCGCCGGGCAGCCCTGACGCCGCCGACCCGGCGAACTACGGATTCGACCGGCAGGAGGAGCTCGACATCCGGGTCCCCGGGCCCGACCAGGATCTGATGGACGCCCTCGACAACGTGCAGCGCACCGGCCAGTGGCAGGCGGCCTCGCAACTGCTCGCCGGGACCCCGCGGGAGGGCGAGCGGCGCTGGCAGCGCGTGCAGGCCTTCGGCGGGGCGGCGGCACTGGAGCTGGTGGCGCAGCCGGGCGCGGGCGCCCCGTGGCTGAAGGCGTGGCGCCTGGACGCGGAGCAGGACGCGGGCGGCGCGCAGGTGCACGCGGAACTGCTGGTGCAGCAGGCGTGGCGGCACTCGGGCGGGGTCGGGTCCACCGACCACCGGATCATCCTGGAGGAGGCCCGGGAGGCGTGCCGCAGGGCCGCGCTGCTGGCGCCGGCGGACCCGGTCCCGTACATCACGGAACTGGCGATCGCGCGCGGTCTGGCCTATTCGGAGGCGGAGTTCGACACCCTGTGGGCCGAGGTCATCGACCGGGCGCCGGAGCACATGGGGGCGCACCTGGCGGCGCTGCACTACTGGTGCGCGAAGTGGCACGGTTCGCGGGAGAAGGCGGACGCGTTCACGCACGCGGCCGCGGCGCGCGCGCCGCAGGGCTCGCTGCTGGCGGCGCTGCCGCTGTTCGCGGTGTACGAGAACACCCCCGAGATCGTCCTGACCGGCAGCTTCTACCAGAGCGCGGTCGTGACGCGGGCGGTGGAGGGCGCGCTGTACGCGGTGCACACCGCGCGCCAGGACGACCCGATGCTGGCGCACGTCCGGCACCTGCTGCTGATGTTCCTGGTCAACATGGAGCGCTGGGCGGAGGCCATGGAGCAGGTGCGGCACGTGGACGGGTACGTGGGCGCGCTGCCGTGGTCGGCCGCGGCGGACCCGGCGGCGGAGTACGCGGTGTACCGGGCGCTGGCGGTGGCGGGGTACGAGGCGAACGGGGGCTCGCCGGCGACCCTCCCGGGCTAGCCCTCCCGGCGGGTTGCCCTCCGGGCGGGTCGGCCGGTTGCCCTCCGGGCGGGTCGGCCGGGCTACGGGGTGGGGTGGTGCCCCTCCGGGACGCCTCCTCGGCCTGCGAACCCTCAGCGGGACCGGCCCGGCACCCGGCGGTGGGTTCGCTCGACCTGCGGGGACACCCCGGAGCATCCCCACCCCGGCCGGCCGGCGCCCCTTGAACGGGACCGGCCCCGCACCCGGCCGTAAGTTCGCTCGACCTGCGGGGACGCCGGAGCGTCCCCACCCCGGCCGGCTCGCGACCCTCGAGTCGGCGGTCCCGCCGTACGGCGCTCGCGTCCCCACGGGCACCCGCGGGCTCGCCACCCCACGGGCCAGGAAAAATCCCTGGTGAATAAAGTTGCTGTAAGTGACCACAGAGCCGCATGATGCGGCTGGCGGCAGCCCTGACTCCCGCCTCGCACCAACTTTCATCCCGTGGGGGGAACTGTCCATATGGGCGCTTCGCTGCGCGCTCTGCGCGCTCTCGTCCTGCTCGCCGGCTTCTATCTGCTCGGCGTCGTTCTGCTCGCCGCCCTCGTGGGCGCCGACTACGCCCTCGTCACCTGGCTGCACGGGCCGATCGTCTTCAAGCTCGTCATCGTCTCCGTCGTCCTCGCGATCCCGATCGTGCGCGGCATGTTCATGCTGCGCACGCCCAAGGGCGAGCCGCCCGCCGGCATCGTGGTCACCGAGGCGCAGGAGCCGCTGCTGTGGCGGACCGTGCGCGACATCGCGCAGCAGGTCGGTACCCGGGCGCCGGACGAGATCGTGCTGATCGACGAGGTGAACGCCGCCGTCAGCGAGGACGCCGGGCTGCTGGGCCTGCGCCCCGGCAGCCGCCGCCTCTACCTCGGTCTGCCGCTGATGACGGGTCTGGACGAGATGCAGCTGCGCGCCGTGCTCGCCCACGAGATGGGCCACTACGCCAACTTCGACACGCGCCTCACCCCGCTGATCGCCCGCGGCCGCGCCCAGCTGATCCGTACGATCGGCCACTTCCACGAGCGTGCGGACGGCAAGGTCGCCAAGGAGCGCGCGAAGCAGGAGAAGAAGGACGAGAAGCGGGTCGCCAAGGGCAAGAAGGCCAAGGGCGTCGACACGACGGGCGAGGGTGCGACGTACCGCGCCATGGCCAAGATCTACATGGCCTACGGCAACTTCTACATGCGTGCCACCCGCTCGACCTCGCGCCGTCAGGAGCTCGCCGCCGACCTCGCCTCGGTCCGGGTCGCCGGTCGCGACTCCGCCGCCTCCGCGCTGCGCGAGCTGAACGCCCTCGACTCGGCGCACGACTTCTACATGAGTTCGTACGCCACCCTCGGCGTCGGCGCCGGTCTGCTGCCCCGCCCCGGCCAGGTCTTCGGCGGACTGCGCCGGCTGCTGGACGCCCGCTCGGCCGATCTGGACGAGCTGCGCCGGGAGCTGTCGACGGAGCCCACCTCGCCGTACGACTCCCACCCCGCGCTCGCCGAGCGCGTGGCCCGCATCGAGGCGCTGCCCGACGACGGCCGCGCCGGGCAGGCCACCCGCCCGGCCCTGGAGCTGCTGGCCGACGCGGACGCGGCGCTGGCCGCGCTGGAGCAGGTCGTCCTCACCCCCGAGGCCCTCGCGCTCAAGCGGGTGGACTGGGAGGACCTCGTCCACGAGTCCATGACGCTCTACGTCGGCCAGGGCGCGGAGGAGATCCGGGAGGCCTTCACCGCCGAGGGCGCGGGCCCCGGACTCGCCGAACTGCTCGACGCGGTGGACGCCGACCCGGCGGTGCGCTGGCGGATCGCCGACCGCTTCCCGAAGTCCGAGCAGGCGGCGGCCACCACCGGCCGCACCGCCCGCGAGTTCGCCCGCCCGGTCCTGCGGCGCGCCCTGAACCAGCTGGTCAGCGTCGAGCTGACGGCTCGCGGCGCCGCCCGCTGGCAGCTGTCCTGGTCCGAGTCGGCCGCGCTGGTCTACCCGGCCGACGGCTTCGAGGAGCAGCTCGGCCTCGCCCTGGACGCGGCCGTCTCGGACCAGCCCGACACCGAATCCCTGCGAAAGCTGGTGCTTGCCCCGTGATCGGCCTCTACATCCTGGGCGCCGTGCTGCTGTTCGGCGCGTTCAAGTTCCTGCGCGGCGTCTACTTCATCCGCAAGGCGAAGCGGCTGGAAGCCGAGATCGGCACGCTGAACGCCGGTACGGAAGCCATCGAGGCCCGTGAGAAGGCCGAGAAGGCGGCGGCGGTGGTCGCGCTGGGCTTCGTCGCGGAGGACGACCTCGACACCGAGAACCCCGCACCGGTTCCGCCGGAGCGGGCCGCCGCCCTGGCTGCCGTCCGGTCGGGCGACTGGGAGGCGGGAGCCGCCTACATCGAGGCGGCCGGACAGAACTGGCAGGAGCGGATGGAGCGGGTCCGCCCGCTGGCGGAGGCGGCCGCCGAGGACGACGCCTGGCTGCTGGCCTGGCGCGCGGCGCGCCCCACGGACCCGACGGCGGCCCTGGTCAACGCCGACACCGCGATCATGGTCGCGTGGAACGTTCGCGGCGGCCAGTCCGGCAGCCGCACCACGCAGGAGCAGTTCCGGCTCTTCCGTGACCTGCTGGTCAAGGCGCAGGAGGCCGCCCACGAGGCCCAGCGCCTCGCCGACCCGGCGGACCCGACCCCGTACATCGTGGAACAGCCCATCGGGCAGGGCCTGGGCTACTCGCACGAGCGGTACCGCGAACTGTGGGACCAGGTCGTCGGGCGCGCCCCGAAGGTGCTGTGGTCGCACGTCAGCGGCCTGCAGTACTGGTGCCAGAAGTGGCGCGGCTCGCACGAGCTGGCGCTCGCCTTCGCGCGGGAGTCGGCGGCCGCCGGCCGGCCCGGTGACCTGCTGACCCTGCTGCCGCTGATCGCGTACTTCGAGCAGGAGACGCACGAGGAGGACCTGGCGGCCGAGACGTACTTCAAGGAGCCGGAGATCGTCGCCGCGGTGGACGCGGCGCTCCTGGACCTGGCGGCGGCCGGGGACGAGCACCCGGGGGCGCCTCGGCTGCGGCACATGCTGGCGTACCTGCTGTTCTGGCAGGACCGCGACGAGCAGGCGGTCGAGCAGTTCCGCCACATCGACGGGTACATCGGCGCCCTGCCGTGGACGTACGCGGGCGAGCCGAAGCGGCGGTACCTGTACGCCCGCGACTGGGCCGTGGGCGTGGCCACGCCGGGCCTCTGACACGCGGGACGGGGGCGGGCCGGGGAATCCCGGCCCGCCCCTTTCCGTTGTCACTGCCACAAGGAGGGAATCCATGTTCTCGTACCGCCGTACGCCCGAGCTCCCCACCCGCGAGGAGGCCCTGACGGGCCGCGCGGAGCCGCTCTTCGCCCTGCCCGAGAAGCACACCGTGCTCGGCAACCCGCTGTCCGGTCCCTACCCCGCGCACCTCGAAGTGGCCGACTTCGGCCTGGGCTGTTTCTGGGGCGCGGAGCGCAAGTTCTGGCAGACCCCCGGGGTGTGGACCACCCTGGCCGGCTACCAGGGCGGCTTCACCGAGAATCCGACCTACGAGGAGGTCTGCTCGGGCCTGACCGGCCACACCGAGGTCGTCCGCGTGGTCTTCGACCCGTCCCAGGTCTCGTACGCGGCGCTCCTGAAGCTGTTCTGGGAGTCCCACGACCCCACCCAGGGCTTCCGTCAGGGCAACGACCTCGGCACCCAGTACCGCTCGGCGGTCTACACCCACTCCGCCGCCCAGCAGGCGACGGCGGAGGCCTCCCGCACGGCCTACCAGCAGGTCCTGGCCTCCTCGGGCTACGGCGAGATCACCACGGCCGTCCTCCCGGCGGCGGACCGCCCCTTCTGGCCCGCGGAGGCCCACCACCAGCAGTACCTGGACAAGAACCCGGGCGGCTACTGCGGCATCGGCGGCACGGGCGTCTCCTGCCCGATCGGCGTGGCCGCGGCGGAGTGACCCGGCAGCAAGCGGTCCGGCGGAGAGCGGCCCGGCGGCGGTGACGCGGCCGGTCAGATCGTCGAGGCGTCGATGACGAAGCGGTAGCGCACGTCGCCGGCCCGCACCCGCTCGTACGCCTCGTTGATCCGATCGGCGCCGATCAGCTCGATCTCCGAGCCCAGCCGGTGCTCGGCGCAGAAGTCCAGCATCTCCTGGGTCTCGGCGATCCCGCCGATCATCGATCCGGCAAGGGTCTTGCGGCCGCCGATCACGGAGAAGAGGTTGAGGGCGACCGGCTCCTCCGGGGCGCCGACGTTCACGAGCGCCCCGTCGACCTTCAGCAGGGCCAGGTACGCGTCCAGGCCGAGCGGAGCGGAGACGGTGGACAGGATCAGGTCGAAGCTCCCGGCCAGCTCGTCGAAGGTGGCCTCGTCGCTGGTCGCGTGGAAGTGGGAGGCGCCCAGCCGCAGGGCGTCCTCCTTCTTGCGGAGGGTCTGCGACAGCACGGTGACCTCCGCGCCCAGCGCGTGCGCGATCTTCACCCCGATGTGGCCGAGGCCCCCGAGGCCGACGATCGCGACCTTCGTGCCGGGGCCGGCTCCCCAGTGCCTGAGCGGGGAGTACAGCGTGATGCCGGCGCACAGCAGCGGGGCGGCGACGTCGAGTGCGAGGCCGTCGGGGATGCGGACGGCGTAGTTCTCGTCGACGACGAGGTGGGTCGAGTAACCGCCGTACGTGGGCTCGCCGTTCTTGTCGAGCGCGTTGTAGGTGCCGGTCATGCCCTTGACGCAGTGCTGCTCCTGGCCGCGCAGGCAGTACGCGCACTCCCGGCAGGAGTCGACGAAGCAGCCGACGCCCACCCGGTCCCCGACGGCGAACCTGGTGACGCCCGCGCCGACTTCGGTGACGAGGCCGGCGATCTCGTGGCCGGGGACCATGGGGTAGATCCCCTCGCCCCAGCCGTCGCGCACCTGGTGGATGTCGGAGTGGCAGATGCCGGCGTACTTGATGCCGATGAGGACGTCGTGCTCGCCGACGGCGCGGCGCGGGACGGTGGTGCGCTCCAGCGGGGCCTTGGGGGCGGGGGCGGCGTAGGCGGCGACCTGGGTGACGGACATGGGGGTGCTCCTTCGAGCGGTGACGTCGGGCGGTGCACCCCACGCTGCCGGTCCGGCCGGCGTCCACCCATCCCCCTGTCCTGACTACGACCGGCGAACCTACCCCTGGCGGGGTCAGGCTCGCGCCCGCACCACGGCGCGCCGCCCGGTGATACTGGCGGCATGGACCAGCTTGATCAGCGAGCCTGCCTCGGCGAATTCCTCCGCTCCCGCCGCGCGCGGCTGCGCCCCGAGGACGTGGGGCTGCGGGACTACGGGCGCCGGCGGCGCGTGCCCGGGCTGCGCCGCGAGGAACTGGCGCAGCTCGCGGGGGTGTCGGTCGCGTACTACACGCGGCTGGAGCAGCGCGGCGGGCACAACGTGTCGACGGAGGTGCTGGACGCCATCGCGCGGGCCCTGCGGTTGGACGGCACCGAGCGGGCGCACCTGACGGACCTGGCCCGGCCGAAGCCGCGCAGCCGCCGGCAGGCCCGGCGCCCCCAGCAGATGCGGCCGGAGCTGCGGACGCTGATGGACGCGATGGACGGCGTACCGGCGTACCTCGTGGGGCACCGGCAGGACGTCATCGGCTGGAACCGTCTGGCGGCCGCGGTCTTCGGGGACTTCGGGGCGCTGCCGGCGGCCGAGCGGAACCTGGTGCGGCTGGTGTTCCTGGACCCGGCGACGGCGGAGCTGTACGGGGAGTGGGAGTGCCGGGCGTGCGAGGTGGTCAGCAACCTGCGGGTGTACGCGGGTCAGCACCCGGACGACGAGCGGCTGTCGGCGCTGGTCGGGGAGCTGTCGGTGAAGAACGAGGAGTTCCGGCGGCTGTGGGCGGCGCACACGGTGGCGGACAAGACGCACGGGGTGAAGTTCCTGCGGCACCCGCTCGTGGGTGAGATGCACCTGTCCTTCGAGACGCTGACGCTCCCGGACGACCCGACGCAGTCCCTGGTCACCTTCCACGCGGCGCCGGGCTCCGCTTCGGCGGACGCCCTGCGCCTGCTGGCCACTTGGGACGCCCGGTCGACCGTGCCGCCGCCCGCGCGGCCGACGGAACAGCCGGCGGAACGGCCGGCGGCCGGCGTTCCGGGGCCGGTCAGAGCTTGATCTGGAAGATGCCCGCGTCGCGCTCGCGGCGGTAGCCGATGGCCTCGTTCACCGCGCGCATGTGGGTGTTGGCGTCGGCCACCGTCGTGGCGATGCGGCGCAGCCCCGGGTGGCGTGCGGCGGCCTCGGCCGCCATGCGCAGTTTCACGGCGCGGCCGAGGCCGTGGCCGCGGTGGCCGGGGGCGACCACGGTGTCGTGCTGGATGGCGCGCGCGCCGGACGGATCCGGCAGGACGAGTTCCGTGTACGCGGCCACCTCGCCCGTCCCGGTCACCGCCGCGACCGTGGTCAGCTCTCCGCCCCGGTCGATGATCAGCTGCTGCAGGGCGTGGAGCCGCTGCGCCGTCCAGATCTGGATCCGCTCGTCCATGTCCCCGGTCGGCGTGTCCTCCATCGCCCCGTGGGCCGTGGCGAGGGCCGGTGCCCAGGCGTCGGGGGCCAGGCCGTGCCAGACGTGCAGCTCGTATCCGGGCGTGGCGGGGACGGGCCCGTCGGCGGGGAGCTCCTGCTCGTACCAGGCCATCGGCAGCACGTTCTCGAAGCCCAGCGACTTGGCGAAAGCCTGCCCCGGTCCGCCGAGGTCCACCATGGCGGCGACCGAGGTCCGGCCCTGCGCGAGCAGTTCCTCGCGGACCCGCTCCCACAGGGCGGTGCCCACGCCCTGCCGCCGCTCCTGCGGCCGTACGGTCAGCACGTCGAGGAACGCGGTGTGCGTGTTGCCCTCGTCCGTGAACAGGAGCAGGGCCGCCACTCCGGCGCCCTCGGCCGCCGCCCAGAGCACGGGCCGGCCGCGGGCCGGCGGCACGCACAGCCGCCCCGCGATCTCCCGGTGGGAGGGCGCGGGCAGCTGCGGCTGGTCGGCGGCCACGGCGGCGACCAGCACCGCCAGCCAGGCGTCCACCTCGGCGTCGGACGGCGGCAGGTCGAGGGAGCGGATCGTCATGTCCCGACCCTAGACGGGGCCCGGACGCGGCACTGAGCGGTTTTCGGCCACGTCACCCGGCGCCGCCCGGGACACGCGAAAGACGGACGGCGGGAACCCCGGAGGGTTCCCGCCGTCCGTCGACTGCGGTCGGTTCACGCGCGGCGTCAGGCGGCCGAGCCGGCCTTCCACTCCGCCCAGGCCATGTTCCAGCCGTTGAGGCCGTTGTCCGGCTTGATGGTCTTGTCCGGGGAGTTGACCACGGTGACCACGTCGCCGATGAGCGAGTTGTCGAAGAACCACGCGCCGGGCTGGTTCGGGTCGTTCGCGCCCTTGGCGTCGTTCAGGCCGACACAGCCGTGGCTGGTGTTGACGCTGCCGAAGACCGAGTCCGATCCCCAGTAGTTGCCGTGGATGAAGGTGCCGGACGTGGACAGCCGCATGGCGTGCGGGACGTCCTTGATGTCGTACTCGCCCTTGCCCTCTTCGTTCTTGAAGCCGACGGTCGAGCCGTCCATCCGGGTCTCCTTGAACTTCTCGGAGATCACCATCTGGCCGTTGTACGTCGGGTTCTCCGGGGAGCCCGCCGAGATCGGGATGGTCTTGAGGACCGCGCCGTCCCGGGTGACCGTCATCTTCTTCGTCTTCGTGTCGACCGTGGAGACCTGACTGCGGCCGATCTTGAAGGTGACGGTCTTGCTCTGGACGCCCTGGACGCCCTGAGCGCCCTGGACGCCCTCCAGTGCGAGCTTCAGCGTGACGGTGGAGTTCGCCTGCCAGTACTGCTCGGGGCGGAAGTCGAGGCGCTGCGGGCTGAACCAGTGGCCGACGACCTCCTGGCCGCTGCTGGAGGAGACCGAGATCCCCGCCTGGACGGCCTTCTTGTCCTTGATCGGCTTGTTGAAGGTGATCGAGACCGGCATGCCCACGCCGACCGTCTGGCCTTCCTCCGGAACGAAGGAGGCCACGAAGCTGTTCTCGGGGGAGATGGTGGTGAAGGAGGCGTTCTCATGGGCCTCGCGGCCGTCCGCGTCCTTCGCCGTCGCCGCCAGGGCGTACTTCGTGGAGCGCTTCAGGGCGGCGTCGGGCTTCCAGCTCTTGCCGTCGGCGGCGATCTTGCCGGCCACGGCCGCACCCTCGCTGGTCTTCAGCTCGACCAGGGTGAGCGTGCCGTCACTGACGGCGACGTTGGCGGAGTCGTTGAGGCCGACGTTGGTGGCGCCGTCCTTCGGCGTGATGGTTATCTTCGCCTTCGACGCGTCCTTGGCCGCTGCCGCGTCGACCTCGGCCTGGGACTTGCTGGCCTCGCCGTTGCCCTTCGGCTTGTCGTCGCCCCCGTCGTTGCACGCCGAGAGCACCAGTACACCGCCGAGCACGACGGATATGGCCGCCAGGGACCTTCTCCGTCGCTTGCTGTCCGTCCTCACACGTCACTCCATCGTTGCCGGATACCCCGGGGCTGCCGTCCCGGGGCTGGCCGGGCAGGGGGGCGCACCCCCCTGCCTCGTCCTGACAACGCGTTAACGGCGCCGGCCGGTTCCACATTCCGTTGGGATGTGGGCCACCACACGGTCAGGCGTTGTCGGGTTCTTCGTCGAAGTCCCCATCTTCCTCGTCCAGGTCCCACTCCATCGACTCGGGGTCGTATTCGACGGGCTCGCTGCTCCAGGAGGCCTGCGCCAGCTCCACGCCGGGAATCTCGGCGACCAGGTCGGTGGGGTCCACCAGGTAGGCCAGGGCCTCCGATTCGTCCTCGCGGACGGCGGACTCGGCGTGGCCGCGCTCCTCGTCCGGCATGAACTCATCGGCCTTGATGTGTTCGAGCGCGGCTCCGGTGAGTGCCTGGGCATCCGGCACCTCAAGCACCAAATCCACCCGGAGGCGGACATAACGTGATGTCTCAGTAGGGTTCATACGACGGAGAGTAAGCCCGCGGAAGCCCTGACTTTCCCACGACCCGCCCCTTTCCGTAGCATCACCGCACACGGCCAATTCGCTGCTGCCACAAGGGGGATCGCACCGTGTCCGCACGCCGACCGCTGCTCACCGCTCTCGGAGCGACCACCCTCCTCGCCGCCCTGTGGTTCGTGCCCTCGGCGGGCGCCACCTCACCAGGGGCCGCGGAGAGCGTTTCCGGCGTGCCCGCCGGCGCGAACGCCGCCGGGACCGGTTCGGGGTCCGGAACCGGAACCGTCACGGGGACGGCCGAGGCGGCGGGCGCGCAGCCGCCGTCCGTCGTGCTCGCCGACACCGGCTCCGTCGACACCGCCCCCTACCTGCTGGGCGGCACGCTGTTCCTCGGCGTCGGGGCCGGGTTCGTGGCCTTCTCCGTACGCCGCTCACACTCCCCCTCCCGCTCCATGTGAACGGGACACACGCCCTGTGAACGGGAAGGGCCGCCCCGGGGAGAGATCCCGGAGCGGCCCTTCGCCGCACGTCAGAGTCCGCGGTCAGGCGAGCGGACCCGTCACCGGCTCCACCGCGGCGAGCAGCCCGCCCGTACGGACGAACTCCTCGGCGGCGGCCAGGTCGGGGGCGAGGAAACGATCCGGCCCGGGACCCTGCACGCCCGCCGCCCGGGCGGCCTCGATGGCGGCCCGGCTGGCCGGCGCCGCCGTGAGGCCGTGGCGCAGCTCGATGGCGCGGGTGGCCGCGTACAGCTCGATGGCGATGATCCGCGTCAGGTTGTCGATGGCGGTACGGAGCTTGCGCGCGGCCGACCAGCCCATCGAGACGTGGTCCTCCTGCATGGCGGAGGAGGGGATCGAGTCGGCCGAGGCCGGCACCGCGAGCCGCTTCATCTCGCTGACCAGGGCGGCCTGCGTGTACTGGGCGATCATCAGACCGGAGTCCACGCCGGCGTCGTCCGCGAGGAAGGGCGGCAGGCCGTGCGAGCGGTTCTTGTCGAGCAGCCGGTCGGTGCGCCGCTCGGCGATGGAGCCGAGGTCGGCGGCCGCGATGGCCAGGAAGTCCAGGACGTACGCGACCGGGGCCCCGTGGAAGTTGCCGTTGGACTCCACGCGCCCGTCGGGCAGCACCACCGGGTTGTCGACGGCGGCGGCCAGTTCGCGGGAGGCGACCAGGGCGGCGTGCGCCATGGTGTCGCGGCCCGCGCCGGCGACCTGGGGGGCGCAGCGCACCGAGTACGCGTCCTGCACCCGCGGGGCGGACTCCTCCTGGAAGTGCCCGGTGAGCCCGGAGCCCTTCAGCACGGCGGCCATGTTGGCGGCGGAGGCGCCCTGGCCGGGGTGCGGGCGGATGGCGTGCAGCTCGGGCTGCAGGACCTTCTCGGTGCCGAGCAGCGCTTCCAGGGTGAGGGCCGCGGTGATGTCGGCGGACGTGTACAGCTTGCCGAGGTCGGCGAGGGCCATCACGAGCATGCCGAGCATGCCGTCGGTGCCGTTGAGGAGGGCGAGGCCCTCCTTCTCGCGGAGCTCGACGGGGGTGATCCCGGCTTCGGCGAGCAGTTCGCCGGCGGGCCGGACGGTTCCGTCCGGGCCCTCGGCGTCGCCCTCGCCCATGAGCGCGAGCGCGCAGTGGGACAGCGGGGCGAGGTCGCCGGAGCAGCCCAGGGAGCCGTACTCGTGGACGACGGGGGTGATCCCGGCGTTGAGCACGTCGGCCATGGTCTGGGCGACGGAGGGCCGTACGCCGGTGTGCCCGGAGGCGACGGTCTTCAGCCGGAGGAACATCAGCGCGCGGACCACCTCGCGCTCGACGCGCGGACCCATGCCGGCGGCGTGCGAGCGGACGATGTTGCGCTGGAGCTGGGCGCGCAGCTCGGGACTGATGTGCCGGGAGGCGAGGGCGCCGAATCCGGTGGACACCCCGTAGACGGGCTCGGGCTTGGCGGCGAGGGCGTCGACGATCTCGCGGGCGCGGGCGAGTGCGTCGAGCGCCTCGCCGGACAGCTCGACCCGTGCGTTGCCGCGGGCGACGGCGATGACGTCCTCGGCAGTGGTCCCGGAGGTCCCGACCACAACAGTGTGCATATCCATATTCAGCACCCTACGGATTGAATCGCTTCATGTCACTAGGGGAAATCGTCACGATCGCGACCGACGAGTAACCCTTACGGGTCCCGTGCCGCCGGCAGGCACCCGCACCCCTGTCGGGGGGCGGTCGCGGGCAGTCCCGGGGCGTTCACTGACGCCCGCGGAAGCGGCGCCGCTCCCCCGGGGCCTCCTGGGCGGCGGCGTCCGCGAGCCGGACCACCGCGGTGTCCCGCCCCGCCACCACCGGCCCGGTCGAGCGCGCCGCCTTCGCCTTGTACTGGGCGGCGTCGGCCAGCCGGAACAGCCGCCGGGAGGACTTCACCGGTCCGATCGGGTCCCCGGTGGAGGCCACCCCGCAGGCCACGCCCTCGCCCAGCTCCAACTCGGCCGCCCGGGTGCACACCTCCTCGGTGACCCGGACCACCTCGTCGGCGCTCGGGCCGACCCCGACCAGGCAGAACTCGTCGCCGCCCAGGCGCGCGACCAGCGCGCCGGGCAGCATGGCCCCGCACAGGCTGAGGACCGATCCGAACCGCTCCAGCAGCCGGTCGCCCATGGCGTGGCCCAGGGTGTCGTTGACCTTCTTCAGCCCGTTCAGGTCGCAGACGACGAGGCTGACCACCACCCCGGTGCGCCGGTGCTCCTCCAGGGCCTCGTCGAGCCGCATGTCGACCGCCCGGCGGTTGGCGAGCCCGGTCAGCGGGTCGGTGAAGGCGAGGCGACGGGCCTCCTCCAGCCGCTCGTTCTGCGCGAGCCCGGCCGCGATCACGGCGGCCAGCACGGTGGCGAACTCGGCGTCGTCCTCGTCGAAGTCGGGCAGTCCCTCGTCCCGGGCTACGTACAGCTCACCCCAGGCCCGCCCGCTGAGCACGACGGGCGCGACCACGCAGGTCCCGCGGCCGCGGTGGCGCAGGGCTTCTCCGCGCCGCCCCGGACGGTCGCCCCCGGCGCTCTCGATCCAGGCGTGCGGGCCGCCGCCGCCCACCCACCGTTCGTGGAGGAACTCGGTGATCTCGGGGAAGTCGTGCACGGGGTAGGACTCGTCCTCGGGGAACTCCTCCTCCCCGGCCCGCCGCTCGCCCTCGTTCACGAGCACGCGCAGGCGCCCCCGCTCCCGCTCCCACGCGGAGATCGCGGCGAACGAGCCGTCCAGCGCCGTGCGCGCCCCCCGCGCCGCCGCCCGCACACTGTCCCGCGGCGCGCAGGCCGCGGCCATCGCCTGCGCGAGGCTCACCACGGCCCGCAGCCGCCCGTCGACTCCCATCACCCCAGGTTAGGGAGTTTTGTCCGATTCGGTACGCGCGACGTCGCTGGGGAGACACCCCCGGGCCTGCCGGACCGGCGGGCTACTCCCCCGGCCAGTTCGGCTTCCGCTTCTCGTTGAAGGCCGCCACGCCCTCCGCCCGGTCACCGGAGAAGGCCACCGTCCGCCAGGCCGCGTCCTCGATCTCCAGACCCGCCGCCAGGTCCATCCCGTGCCCCAGCCGCAGCGCCCGCTTGGCCGCCCGCAGACCCACCGGGGAGTTCGCCGCCATCCGGGACGCCAGGGCCAGGGCCTCGGCCCTGTCCTGCCCCGCCGCGACCACCGAGTCCACCAGCCCCAGGGACAGCGCCTCGTCCGCGTCCACCCGGCGCGCCGTGAAGATCAGCTCGGCCGCCCGCGCCGCTCCCACCCGGCGCGGCAGCAGCTGCGTGCCCCCGCCGCCCGGGATCACTCCCACCGACACCTCGGGCAGCCCGACCACCGCGGTCTCGTCGGCCACGATCACGTCGCAGGCCAGGGCCAGCTCGAAGCCGCCGCCCAGCGCGAAACCGTGCACCGCCGCGATGGTCGGCACCGGAAGCTCCAGCACGCCCCCGTAGGCCCCCCGCGTGGTCGGCCGCTGCCGCACCAGCTCGGCGTCCGACAGCGAGTTCCGCTCCTTGAGGTCCGCCCCGACGCAGAAGGCCCGCTCGGCGGTGGAGGTGAGTACGACCACGCGGACCGACGGGTCGGCCGCGAGCGCCGCGCAGGCCGCGCCGATCGACCGGGCCATCTCCGTCGACACCGCGTTCATCGCCTTGGGGCGGTCCATCGCCAGCTCCGCGACGTGCCCGTCACCCTCCCGACGTACCGCGACGAACTCTCCGAAGCGCTGCTCAGACATGCCTGCGACCCTCCCGGTTAACGAGCGTTATCAGCGCACTCTAGTGCGCGGGGCGCCCACCGGGTCAAGGCCGCGGGGCTCCGGGGCACGGCTGCGCCCCGGACCGCCGCACAAGGGGCCGGGCCGGGCAGTGAGGGCCCCGGGGGCGTCAGGCGGGGTTCTTGGGCTTCCTGCGGGTGAGCGACCAGGGCTCCACCACGCCGAGCCCGCGCACCGGACGCTGCCACATCGGCTGGAGGGCGAACCGGTAGCCCGCCCCCTCGTCGGGCGAGGTCTCCGCCTCCTTCTCCGACACCGGCGCGGCCCCGGTCCGGGAGAGCTCCTCGGCCATCGCGCCGTCCACCAGCACCGCGTCCTTGGGGGCTATGGAGGTCAGCCGGCTGGCCAGGTTCACCGTGGTCCCGAAGACGTCGCCCATCCGGGTCGTCACCGTGCCGAAGGCGATCCCGACCCGCAGCTCGGGCATCTGCGCGTCGAGCTCCATCGTCTCGATCAGCCGCAGCGCGATCTCCGCCGCCGTCGCCGCGTCGTCGGCGCAGTACAGCACCTCGTCGCCGAGCGTCTTGATCAGCCGGCCGCCGTGCGCGGCCACCAGGTCCGCCGCGGTCGTCTCGAAGGACTCGACGAGCTCGCCGAGCTCCTCCTCCTCCAGCCGCCGCGTGAGGCGGGTGAAGCCCACCAGGTCGGCGAAGCCCACGGCGAGCCGCCGGTCGACCATCTCGTCGTCGTCCGCGACCTGCACCACGCGTCCGGTGGCGGCCGCCAGCTGCCGCCGCCACACGTAGACGAGGAATTCCTCCAGCTCGGGCAGGAGCAGCTCCACCAGGGGGTACGTGACCTCCGTACGGGTCATCCCCGGCTCCGGCGGCTCCGTCAGCCCTTCCAGGAACGAGTCGATCTGCCACTCCGCCAGCCGCGCCGTGGTCTGCCCGGTGGACCGGGCCACCTGCACCGCCATCGGCTCGGACAGCAGCCCGGCCTCCACCAGACCGGCGAGCCGGCGCAGAGCCAGTACGTCGGCCTCGGTCAGCGCCTTGGCCTGCCCGATGTCGGCGAAGCCCATGGCCCGCCAGAAACGGGAGGCGAGCTCCATGGACACACCGGCGCTCCGGGCCGCCTGGAACGGCGTGTACCGGCGCTCGGCCCCGAGGATCAGCTGCTCCAGCCGGATGGCGAGGGGATCCGCCGTCGGCTGGGCCGTGTGGTCGACCTCGTGGTGCGGGGTGTGCTGGTCACGGCCGATCGGGGTGCCCGGGCCGGATGCGGAGCCGCCGGCGCCGGCGGACGCGCTGGACGTAGAGTCGTCGACGGTCAAGGGCCGCCTCCTGTCCATTCCGTGCGCACTGTCCTGCGAACCGGTTGATCACCACGAGCACCGGGATCGCCTAAACCATACGGCAGGTGTGCCGTAGCTCACTCCCCCTCCCCTTTTTGCGACCCGGTCCGCCTCCGGGGCGGCCGGGCGGCCCTTGAGGCCGTACGCGCCCGAAATGCTCGTTCCGCACATTTCTCCGCGCGTCCGGCCCCGTCCCCGTCGTGCCCCGTCAGTGCACGGAGCGCAGGTGGACGACGTCCCCCGCCCCCACCGCCTCGTGCTGTCCCTCGGCCGTACGGATCACCAGGCGGCCATCGGTGTCCACCGCTTCGGCCGTTCCGGTGAGAGTGCGGCCGCCCGGGAGCTCCGCGCGGACGTGGCGGCCGAGGGTGGCGCAGCCCGCCGCGTAGGTCTCCTGGAGACCGCTGGCGGCGGGGTCGCCGCCCGCCGCGCGCCAGTTCCCGTACCACTCCTCCAGGGACCGCAGTACGGCCCTCAACAGCGGGTCCCGGTCGGTCACGGAGGCCTTGGCGAGCGCCAGCGAGCCCGCGGTCGGTACGGGCAGCTCGTCCTCGGTGAGGGAGACGTTCAGCCCGATCCCGACGACCACGCCGTCGGTGACGCGCTCGGCGAGGATCCCGCCGGTCTTGCGCTCCTCGTCGTCCACGGTGACCAGCAGGTCGTTGGGCCATTTGAGGGCGGTGTCCACGCCCGCCGCACGGGACAGCCCGGTCGCGGTGGCCACCCCGGCCAGCAGGGTCAGCCACCCCCAGCGCTCCTGCGGCACCGCGTCGCCCGGCTTGAACAGGACGGAGAAGAACAGCCCGGACCGGGCCGGCGCGACCCAGCTCCGGTCGAGCCGCCCGCGCCCGGCACTCTGCTCCTCGGCGACGAGCACGGCCCCCTCGGGCAGCTCGGGCGCCCGGGCGGCGAGATCGCTGTTGGTGGAACCGGTGGTGGCAACCACGTCGAGGGAGGTCCACAGCCCTCCCTCGGTGACGAGGGCCCGCCGCAGCCCCTGGGCGTTCAGGGGCGGCCGCTCCAGACTCGACCAACGGCCGGCGGAAGCACCTGCTGGAGCATCTGATGGCATGTCGGATTCCTTACGTCGCCGTGTGTGATCCTCTGACCCGGGATGCCGTTCGGATCTTGATTGACCCTAGCTTCCCGCCCTGTGGGGAATTCTGCGGTAAAGAGGGCATTCAGGTTCCGCTTCTACCCCGACGACGCGCAGGCCGCGGAACCGTACGGAACCTTCGGCTGCGTGCGGAAGGTCCACCACCCGGCGCTCTCCGCCCGATCCGGGCCCCGGACCCCTTCCCCTTAAGGAAGGCAGCCAGGCCAGGCAACCCACAGCAGGTGTGTCAAACGCCGCACTGCCGAGCGCCATGCCCGCCGATACGCTACGCACCAGTAGCCAGCAGTAGTCAATCAATTGACCAGGCAGTTGACACCATGCAGGGAGCCGCGACCCCGATGTCACATCCGTCAGAGCCGATCGACATGCACACCACCGCGGGCAAGATCGCGGATCTGCAGCGCCGCATCGACGAAGCCACCCACGCCGGGTCCGCGCGGGCTGTGGAGAAGCAGCACGCCAAGGGCAAGCTGACGGCGCGTGAGCGGGTGGCCCTGCTGCTGGACGAAGGGTCCTTCGTCGAGCTGGACGAGTTCGCCCGGCACCGCTCCACCAGCTTCGGGCTGGAGAAGACCCGCCCCTACGGCGACGGCGTCGTCACCGGCTACGGCACGGTCGACGGACGCCCGGTGGCCGTGTTCTCGCAGGACTTCACCGTCTTCGGCGGTGCCCTCGGCGAGACCTACGGCCAGAAGATCATGAAGGTCATGGACTTCGCGCTGAAGACGGGCTGCCCGCTCGTCGGCATCAACGACTCCGGCGGCGCCCGCATCCAGGAGGGCGTCAGCGCGCTCGGCATGTACGGCGAGATCTTCCGCCGCAACGTGCACGCCTCCGGCGTGATCCCGCAGATCAGCCTGATCGTCGGGCCCTGCGCGGGCGGCGCCGTGTACTCCCCCGCCATCACCGACTTCACGGTCATGGTCGACCAGACCTCGCACATGTTCATCACCGGCCCGGACGTCATCAAGACGGTCACCGGCGAGGACGTGGGCTTCGAGGAGCTGGGCGGGGCGCGCACCCACAACAGCACGTCCGGCGTGGCCCACCACATGGCGGGCGACGAGAAGGACGCCATCGAGTACGTGAAGTCGCTCCTCGCGTACCTGCCGTCGAACAACCTCTCCGAGCCGCCCGCCTTCCCGGAGGAGGCGGACACCGAGGTCTCCGACGTCGACCGCGAGCTCGACGTGCTGATCCCGGACAGCGCGAACCAGCCGTACGACATGCACACCGTGATCGAGCACGTGCTGGACGACGCGGAGTTCCTGGAGACGCAGGCGCTGTTCGCGCCGAACATCCTCACCGGCTTCGGCCGGGTCGAGGGCCACCCGGTGGGCATCGTCGCCAACCAGCCGATGCAGTTCGCCGGCTGCCTGGACATCGACGCCTCCGAGAAGGCGGCGCGGTTCGTCCGGACCTGCGACGCCTTCAACATCCCGGTGCTGACCTTCGTCGACGTGCCGGGCTTCCTGCCGGGCACGGACCAGGAGTACAACGGAATCATCCGGCGCGGCGCGAAGCTGATCTACGCGTACGCCGAGGCCACCGTCCCCCTGATCACCGTCATCACCCGCAAGGCCTTCGGCGGCGCGTACGACGTCATGGGCTCCAAGCACCTCGGCGCGGACCTGAACCTGGCCTGGCCGACCGCGCAGATCGCCGTCATGGGCGCGCAGGGCGCGGTGAACATCCTGCACCGCCGGACCATCGCGGAGGCGGAGAATGTGGAGGAGACCCGGGCACGGCTCATCGCCGAGTACGAGGACGCGCTGCTCAACCCGTACACGGCCGCCGAGCGCGGTTACATCGACGCGGTGACCATGCCGTCCGAGACCCGGGCGCACGTCGTGAAGGGGCTGCGGCAGCTGCGCACCAAGCGGGAGTCCCTGCCGCCGAAGAAGCACGGCAACATCCCCCTCTAGCCCCTCCAGGAGGTCTCTGTGGTGATCAAGGTCGTCAAGGGCAATCCGACCCCGGAGGAGCTGGCCGCCGCACTGGCGGTGGTCCAAGCGCGCGCGGCGGTGCTGGCCTCGGCACCGTCGGGCGCCCCGCCGGTCGCGGACGAGTGGTCGACGCCGGCCCGGGTGGCACGGCGGCGGCTGCCGCAGCCGGGGCCGCGCGCGTGGGGCCGTACGTACTGGCCGGGTTAGCCGAAGATGATGTGAACGAAGGGTGGCGCCTGAGTACCCGTACTCAGGCGCCACACCCGTGCCCGGGGCCAGGATCGGAGCATGCTCTGGTCCGACCCGAAGAACGAGCCGCCCAAGGACATGCGCGACGCGCAGGCGATGATCCGACGGCTGAGCGTGGTGCTCGCCCTCGCCATGCTCGTCGTGGTCTACGTCCTGGGCGTGGGCCACTTCTAGGCCCCCTCCGGGCGTGTTCCGGGGTGTCGTCGGCGCGCCTACGATGGCGGGCATGACTGCCACGCCCCAGCCCGCGAACCCGCGCAAGCTCGTCCTCGCCTCCGCCTCCCCCGCCCGGCTGAACCTGCTGCGCCAGGCCGGGCTCGCCCCGCACGTGATCGTCAGCGGTTTCGACGAGGACACCCTGAACCACGACGAGCCCGCCGCGCTGGCCCTGGCGCTGGCCGAGGCGAAGGCGGCGGTCGTGGCGGGCCTGGACGAGGCAGCGGGCGCCCTGGTGATCGGCTGCGACTCCGTGCTGGAGCTGGACGGCGAGGCGCTGGGCAAGCCCGCCGACGCCGAGGAGGCCACCGCGCGCTGGAAGTCGATGCGCGGACGGGCGGGCGTACTGCGCACCGGGCACTGCGTGATCGATACGGTGGACGGCCGTCAGGTCTCGGCCACGGCGTCCACCACGGTCCGGTTCGGCGAGCCGACGGACGCCGAGGTCGCGGCGTACGTGGCGAGCGGCGAGCCGCTGCACGTGGCGGGGGCGTTCACCCTGGACGGGCTGTCGGCGCCGTTCATCGACGGCATCGACGGGGATCACGGCAACGTGATCGGCCTGTCGATGCCGCTGCTGCGCTCCCTGCTGGGCGAACTGGGCGTGTCCATCACGGACCTGTGGGCTTGAGCTCCCCGAACGCGGGCGGGGGCGGCTGCGCGCTCCCGTCGCCGCCGTCGCCGTCCCGCGGGGCGGCGTAGAGCGTCAGGGTCAGGACCAGGAGGCACAGGATCAGCGTCGTCGCCGCGAAGGCGGCCCAGCCGACCAGGACGACGGCGAGGACGCCGAGCAGCCCGTGGGTGACGGCCGCGGTGATGAGCACGACGCGGGCGGGGCGGCCCGGGGAGCGGTCGCGGAGCGCGGCGACGGCGGCGAGGACGGCGCACAGCACGAGGAAGGCGCCCATGCCCGCCCCCATGGCGTAGGTCGCCTTGGACATGACGTCCGGATCGCTGCCCGCGATGGACATCGACTGGTTCGCCGTGGTCCGGCCCAGCACGATGTGGACGAGCACGAGCACGGCCGCTTCCGCGACAAGCACGATCGCGGCCAGTCCGGCCACGAGTCTTCGCAGCACGGCGTCCCCACCCCCCACACGTCACGGGCCCGTTCGACGCCTGGAGGCTACTAACGGGTAGAGCGGCGGGCAAGACATCCGCCCACCCGGGTTCGACGGTTCGTCAACGCGCCTTCCCCGGGCCACCGGTGGGATGCGGCCCGGCCGTCCGTCCGGGGCGCACCGCCGGGAGCGCGGCTCCTGCGCGGGGACGGGAACCGCTGTGGGTACGGTGTTGTCCCGGTTCGTCCTGCGGGACAGCGGGGCTACCAATCAGTAAGCAAGTGGACAACTCCGGTTCCGCCGGCAAAGAAAATGTGGGCCGTTCGTAGGGACTCGACAAAGAATCACCCGGGGCCGCTGACCGGGGGGACAGAGACCTTGGATACATGACGGGGTTACTGTGCAGTCGGGGATCCCCCTGACCTGGGGCGCCACAAGGGTTCTCGGGTGGTCCGGGCCTCGCATCACACTCTGTGTGGGCAAGGTCACCACCGGGAAAGGGTCGAAAGGCCGTGTGGGCTGTCCCTAAACTCAGCTTGTTTCAAGGAGGGAGCCATCGTGCGCAAGGTGCTCATCGCCAACCGTGGCGAAATCGCTGTCCGCGTTGCTCGGGCCTGCCGGGACGCCGGGATCGCGAGCGTAGCCGTCTACGCCGATCCGGACCGGGACGCTCTGCACGTCCGCGCGGCCGACGAAGCTTTCGCGTTGGGCGGTGACACCCCGGCCGCCAGCTACCTGGACATCTCCAAGGTCCTCCAGGCCGCAGCCGACTCCGGTGCGGACGCCATCCATCCCGGATACGGCTTCCTGTCCGAGAACGCCGACTTCGCCCAGGCCGTGATCGACGCCGGCCTGACTTGGATCGGTCCGCCGCCGCAGGCCATCCGCGACCTCGGCGACAAGGTCGCC